>JBDTQN010000192.1:0-5374 GCA_039932215.1 Pseudolysinimonas sp.
GCCGTCAGCTCGCTGATGACGATCTTCTGCTGCTTCAGCATGGCCTGCATGGCGTACTGAGCCTTCTCGGCGTCGGGGTTCGACAGGCAGCTGACGAGCTCGTCGGGGATGACCTGCCACGACAGCCCGAACCGGTCCTCGAGCCAGCCGCACGCGGTGGGGTGGCCGCCTCCGGCGAGCAACGCATCCCAGTAGTGGTCGACCTCGTCCTGTCCCGTCACAGACAGGAAGAGCGAGAAGGAATCGGTGTGCGGGTGATCGGGGCCGCCGTTGAGGCCCTGGATGCGCTGGCCGAGCAACTCGAACGTCGCGCCGAACAACGAGCCGTCGGGCAGCCGCTGTTCGTTCGCCAGTTTCGTGTCGCCGAATACCGAGCCGTAGAACTCGATCGCCTGCTCGAGGTCGGCGTCAAACCAGATGAAGGGGGTGATGGTGGGCATGTGATGCTCCTTTCGTTTCAGTGAGGTCGGAGCCGCGCAGCCGTTCTCGACATCACGCCAGGCTGTTTCATACCAACGAGTCGCGCCAGGCGGCGTGCAACTTCGCGAATCGTCCGGTGCCGGCGATGAGCTCTGCCGGTGTGCCGTCCTCGACGATGCGTCCCTTCTCCATCACCAGCACGCGATCCGCGATCGCGACCGTCGAAAGCCGGTGGGCGATGATGATCGCCGTGCGGTCGGACAGGAGCGTGGTCAGCCCGTCCTGAACCAGGCGTTCGCTCGGGATGTCGAGGGACGCGGTCGCCTCGTCCAGGATGAGCACGGCCGGGTCGGCGATGAACGCGCGGGCGAACGAGAGCAGCTGACGCTGTCCGGCCGAGACACGGCCACCGCGCTTGTTCACGTCGGTGTCGTAGCCGTCGGGCAGCGCCATGATGAACTCGTGCGCGCCGACCGCTCGCGCGGCCGAGCGGATCTCGTCAAACGAGGCGCCCGGCTTGCCGAACGCGATGTTGTCGGCGACCGAACCGCTGAACAGGTACGCCTCTTGGGTGACCATGACGATGGCGCGGCGCAGGTCCTTGGGATGCAGCCTTCGCAGGTCGACGCCGTCAAGTGTGACCCGCCCGGCGGAGGGGTCGTAGAACCGCGCCAGCAGTTTCGCCAACGTCGACTTTCCGGCGCCGGTCGATCCGACCAGGGCCACCGTCTGGCCTGCCGGGATGTGCAACTCGAACTCGGGCAGCACGATGCGGTCGCCCGTGTAGGCGAAACGCACGTCGTCGAAATCGACGGCGCCGCGGGCCTGCCACAGGTCGATCGGTTCGGTCGGGTCGGGCACGCCGGGCCGCTCTTCGAGCACGCCCGAGATCTTCTCCAGCGCCGCGGCGGCCGATTGATACGAGTTGTAGAACTGCGCCATCTCCTCCATCGGGTCGAAGAAGCGTCGGGTGTACAGCACCACTGCGAGCAGGGCGCCCACCTCGAGCGCACCGCCGACGACCCGGAATCCACCGACCAGCAGCACGACGCCGACCGCCACGTTGCCGATCAGAATGAGTCCGGGGTCGAAGATGCCGAACAGCTGGATCACCCGCGCGTTCGCGTGACGGTAGTCCTCGACGTGCTCGGCGTACTGCGTCTCGTTGCGTGCCTCTTTGCGGAACGCCTTCACGGCACGGATGCCGGTCATCGTCTCGACGAAGTGCACGATCAGTCGCGCCGAATAGGTTCGCGTCGCGCGGAACATCTGCTGCGACCGCACCTGGAACCAGCGCGTCAAGATGAACAGCGGCACCAGCGAGCCCGCGAGCACGAGGCCGCTCCACGGGTCGAGCGCGACAAGCGCGAGGGCGACGAACACCATGTAGAGCACGCCGCGCACGAGGCCGTTGACACCCTCATCGAGCAACTCGCGGATCGCCTCGAGATCGCTCGTCTGGCGGGCGATGATGCGCCCCGACGTGTAGCTCTCGTGGAACTCCAGGCTCAGCCGCTGGGCGTGCAGGAACACGCGTTTGCGCAGCTCGAGCAGCACCGCCTGGCTGATGCGGGCCGACAAGATCGTGTACTGCGAGATCAGGATGGCGCCGGCCACCCCGGCCAGCAGGTATGCGGCGACCACGAAGATCAACGGCTTGGGGTCGCCGCCGACCATCGCCGGCAGGCCGCGGTCGATACCGAATGCGATCAGCGCCGGCCCGGCCACCTGCAGTGCGGTGCTCACCACGATGACGATCACAGCGACCACGAGGCGGCCGTGGAGCGGCTGCAGCAGCGAGCGCAGCAACCGCAGCGAACGCTGCCGGATCGACTTGCTCTCGGCGCGCGAATAGTCGTCGCGCTCCTCGCCCTCGACTCCCTCGACGGTGTCGCTCATGCGGTCACCTCCTCGGGGTCGTCCTGTCGAGACCCGTCGTCGAGCGACGAGATCACGTAGCGGTAGTGGTCGTTGGTGGCGAGCAGGTGCGAGTGCGTCCCGACCGCGGTGATGCGCCCGTTCTCGAGCAGGGCCACGCGGTCGGCGAGTTGCACGGTCGACGGTCGGTGCGCCACCACGAGCGCCGTGGTGGTCGCGAGCACGCTGCGCAACCCGGCCTCGACGCGGGCTTCGGTGTCGACGTCGAGTGCGGAGAGCGGGTCGTCGAGCACGAGCACGGCGGGCTTGGCCGCAACGGCCCGAGCGAGCGCGAGGCGCTGACGTTGCCCGCCCGAGAGCGAGAGCCCTTCCTCGCCGACGACGGTCTCGGCTCCGTCGGGCAGGTCGTCGACGAAGTCGGCCTGCGCGATCTCGAGCGCCTCGGCGAGCGCCGCATCGGCATCCGGACCCCCGCCTGCCAGCTCGGGCCGGCCGAGCAGCACGTTGTCGCGTACCGACGCCGAGAACAGCGTCGCGTCTTCGAACGCCATCGCGATGTGGCTGCGCAGTTCTTCGCGCGTCAGGTCGCGGATGTCGACGCCGTCGAGGCGCACAGCGCCCCCGGTCACGTCGTACAGACGGGTCGCGAGCGCGGTCAGTGTCGTCTTGCCGGACCCTGTCAGCCCGACCAGCGCCATCGTCTCGCCGGGTTCGAGAACGAGATCGATGCCGTCAAGCAGGTCGGGGAACTGGGCCGGCGAGTCCTGATAGCGGAAGTGCGCGGCATCGAAACTCAGGCGCCCGGTGGGGTGGGCGAGGTGCTTCGGCTCGACCGGGTCGACGATCGGGTTGTGCTCATCGAACACCTCGAAGAGCCGGTCGATCGCGGTTCGGGTGTCGAAGGTCATCGACAGCAGGAAGCCGATCGACTCGATCGGCCAACGCAGTATCGTCGCGGTCGCGAAGAACGCGAACAACTGCCCGACGGTGAGCTGATCGGTCGACGCCAGCCAGACGCCACCGAGCAGGCAGAGTGCGAACGCGACGTCAGGCACCAGCAGCAGCCAGAGCCAGATGCCGGCGATCGCGCGCGCCTTCTCGATCTCGGTGCCGCGCAGCTCTTCGGCCTGACGGGTGAATTTTTCGAGCGAGTAACGACCGCGTCCGAATGCCTTCAGCACGCGGATGCCGTGCACACTCTCTTCGACCGCGGTGGCGAGGTCACCCTGCTGGTCTTGCGACCGGCGGGCCACCACCGAGTACTTGTTCTCGAACACGAAACCGTAGATCCAGAGCGGGATCGAGCAGACGATGAACACGACGGCGAGGATCCAGCTGTAGTAGAAGAGCACCACGAATCCGACCAGCACGGTCAACAGGTTCACGACGAGCAGCACGACCCCGAACGCCAGCCAGCGGCGGATCAGTCCTATGTCGCTCATCGAGCGCGACAGCAACTGCCCGCTCTGCCAGCGATCATGGAAGGCCACCGGCAGGTCTTGCAGCTTGGCGTAGAGGCTGTTGCGCATAGCCGCCTCGACGTGCGTTCCGGGTGTCAGCACGAAGAACCGGCGCGCCATGATGAGCCCGGCTTCGAGCACGCCGAGACCGAGCACGATCAGCGCGGCGGGCCAGATCTGGCCGCCGTCGCCGGTCGACAGCGGGCCGTCGACCAGGTTCTGCAGAACGAACGGGATCGCGAGAGAGACCAGCGCGGCGAGCAGCGCTGAGAGCATGCCGAGCCCGATGCGGGGCATGGCGGGGCGCACGAACGGCAGGAGGCGCGCGATCGTGCGGATGGTTCCGCGCACGGGAGGCGCGTCGGTGGTGTTCTGAGGCATGACTGATTTCCGGGTCGAACGGAAGGGTGGATGGAGGGCGGCCGATTCACGGCCGGAGAGACGGGTCGGAGTGTGCGGCGTTAACGCCGCGGAGCCGCGGGCACGCGCGACACGACCTTGACTGTCGGTGCGTTCGTCGTCATCGCGGCCTCCCCGGTTCTCGATGCCCGGTCCATCACCAGGCAGCCTTCCAACCTAGACCCGGCCGCGGCGAAGAGGCAAGTAACGATCAGGAACTCAGCGCACCCGCACCGAGAGACAGGTGACGCAGCCCTCGAGCTTCTCGAACTCGGTGATGTCGACGGTGACGACCCGGTAGCCGAGGCTCTCGACGAGCGCGACGGACTTCGGGACCGACGCCGCCATCAGCACGGTGTCGTCCGACAGCACGACGGCGGCGGCCCCGTGCTCGGGCATCGCGAGAAAGCTCGGAAAGATGCCGGGATGGTCGACGTCGTCGAGGTGCCCGATCACGGTGCCATCGGGCAGCGCGGTCACTGCTGACTTCAGGTGCAGCACCTTGGTGACCGGTACCCCGACGACCGTCCATCCACGCGGCGTCAGCAGGGCGCGCAGTTGCCGGATGCCCTCTCCGTTCGTGCGCCCGCCCTGGCCGACATAGACGGTGCGTCCGACCTTGAGCACATCGCCGCCGTCGAGGGTGCCGGGCAGTTCGAGAGCGGCCGTCTCGATACCGAGCCCGCGCAGGGTGTCGCCCACGGCATCCGTCTCGGCCCGCCTGCTCTCGGCGCCGGGGCTGGTCAGCACGGCGAAGTCGTCAAACATCACCACAGCGTCTTCGACGAACACCGAGTCCGGCAGTTCGTCGTCACCGGCGACCCGCACGGTCTCGAAGCCCCAGGTCTCGAGAGTGTCGCAGTAGTTCGCCCACTGTTGCTCGGCGAGATCGATGTCGACGGGCACGCGCTCGATATGCGTGAGCTCCCCGTCGGCGAGCTTGCGAGAGGTGGGCCTGACAAGAGCGCGCATACCCCCGATGCTAGTTGCCCACTTCTGACGCCTCGGAGCTCAGCGAGACGTCAGAAGTGGGCAACCAGCGGGGGCCGCTAATGGAAGAAGTGGCGCTCGTCGGTGAAGTACATCGTGACGCCGGCTGCCTGCGCGGCGGCGATGACCTCGTCGTCGCGGATCGAGCCGCCCGGCTGAACGATTGCCCGCACGCCGGCGTCGATCAGGATCTGCGCCCCGTCGGCGAACGGGAAGAACGCGTCGGA
>JBDTQN010000193.1:0-5338 GCA_039932215.1 Pseudolysinimonas sp.
CGGACGCCGGCCCGTGGGAGTCGCTCTGGGTGTACGACCACTTCCACACCGTGCCCGTGCCCACCGACGAGGCGACGCACGAGGCGTGGACGCTGATGGCGGCGTTCGCGGCCGCCGCCCGCCGCATCCGGCTCGGTCAGATGTGCACCTGCATGGCGTACCGAAACCCGGCCTACCTGGCGAAGGTCGCGGCCACGGTCGACATCATCTCGGGCGGGCGACTCGAGATGGGGATCGGCGCGGGCTGGTACGAGCACGAGTGGCGCGCGTACGGCTACGGGTTCCCCGACGCGCCCGCCCGGCTGCGCATGCTGCGCGAAGGCGTCGAGATCATGCACCAGGCCTGGACGACCGGCACCGCCACGCTCGACGGCGAGTTCTATCAGGTCGACGGGGCGATCGTGCGTCCGCTGCCGCTGCAGGGCCGCATCCCGATGTGGGTGGCCGGCGGCGGCGAGAAGGTGACGCTGAAGATCGCCGCGCAGTACGCCCAGTACACGAACTTCAACGGCGGGGCCCAGGTCTTCGCCGAGAAGAGCGAACTGCTGCGCGGGCACTGCGAGACGGTCGGCACCGACTTCGACGCGATCGTGCGCAGCAGCAACTTCAACACGATCATCGGCTCCACCGAGTCAGACGTGCACAGCCGCATCGACGTGATCGAAGCCAGGATGTCGGGGCCGCTGGGTGAGCAGAAGGCCGCCCAGTACGTGGCGCAGTATCGAAACCCGGCCGCGACCGGAGAGGCGCTCATCGGCACCGCCGAGCAGATCGTCGAGAAGCTGCAGGAGCGACGGGCGCTGGGGCTCGGCTACAGCATCCACAACTTCCCCGAGTCGGCCTACGATCGCTCGGGCGTCGAGCTCTTCGAACGCGAGGTCATGCCCGCGCTGATCTGATCGGCAGAAAAGGTCAGCACCGGGCACCGGATGCCGGGGATGCGCGCGAACTTCGCGTCGGCCGTGATCAGTCGGCAGCCCAGCCCTTCGGCGAGCGCGACGTACGACGCGTCGTAGGTGGTCGCGTCATGCGTGAGCTGCACGATACGGGGAATGAGAGGCGTCGTCGGCCAGACGTCGAGCGGGCTGTCGGCGAGATCTCTGACCGCGCGAGCGAACCCGAGCTGGTCGAGGTCACCACCCAGATGTGCGCCCCGGAGAGCGCTGAGCACCTCGAGCGCGAAATGCTCGGGCACGACCCAGTGAGGGTCGGAGACCACCAGATCGGAGAGCGCCTGACTCGCGCGCGCTCGGGCGATGTCGATCCACGCCGATGCGTCGAGAACGATCACTCGAACACAGGAACATCCGGCAGCCCGACGGCATCGAGGATCGCGCGATCTCGTTCGCGGTGGGCCCTGTCGATGAGCTCGCGGCTCGTCGGACCGGACTGCAGCACGCGCGGTCGTTTTGCCATCTCCCGTGCCCACGCGATGTTGCGAGCCGACGCCGCCTCGCGCTCGAGAACGTCGTGCAAGAACAACTGCAGCGATTGACCGCGGCGCTCAGCCTCGGCGGCAAGTGCGTCACGGGTGACGTCGGAGATATCGCGCACTTGGATGGCCACCATGCATGCATATTAGCATGCACTGGTGCATGCGGATCAGACCGCCGTGGGCTCCGTCTCGAACCGCGAAACGCTCAGCTCGTCGTCGCCCAGCCCGACCATGACGGTGTCGCCGTCGCGCACGTCGCCCGAGAGCAGGGCGCGCGCGAGCTTGTCGTCGATCTCGTGCTGCATGAGCCGCCTCAGCGGCCGCGCGCCGTAGATCGGGTCGAAGCCGCGCTCGGCGAGCCAGCCGCGTGCGTCGGGCGTGACGGCGAGCTGCAGCCGGCGCTCGGCGAGGCGCTTCTCGAGCCGGTCGATGTAGAGCGAGACGATCTGGCCGAGGTCGTCGGTGCTGAGCGGCGAGAAGACGACGATGTCGTCGAGTCGGTTCACGAACTCGGGCTTGAACGCCTGGCGCACCAGGTCGTTGACGGCCGCCTTCTTGGCCTCCCACTCCAGAGACTGGTCGGTGAGGAATTGGCTGCCCAGGTTCGAGGTCAGGATCAGAATCGTGTTGCGGAAGTCCACGGTGCGTCCCTGGCCGTCGGTGAGACGGCCGTCATCCAGCACCTGCAGCAGAACGTCGAACACCTCGGGGTGCGCCTTCTCGACCTCGTCGAGCAGGATCACCGAGTACGGGCGGCGGCGAACCGCTTCGGTCAACTGGCCGCCCTGCTCGTAGCCGACGTAACCGGGAGGGGCGCCGACGAGCCGCGAGACAGCGAACTTCTCGCCGTACTCGCTCATATCGATACGCACGAGCGCCTTCTCGTCGTCGAACAGGTAGGCGGCGAGCGCCTTGGCCAGCTCGGTCTTGCCGACACCGGTCGGACCGAGGAACAGGAACGAACCGGTCGGGCGGTCGGGGTCTGAGATACCGGCGCGCGTGCGACGCACGGCCTCCGAGACGGCGCGCACCGCATCCTTCTGCCCGATCAGGCGCTTGCCCAGTTCACCCTCGAGGTGCAGCAGCTTCTCCATCTCGCCCTGCCGCAGCTTGTCGACCGGGATTCCGGTCCATGCGGCCACGACCGCGGCGATGTCTTCGTCGGTGACCTGGTCGTTGACCATGCGCGGGCCGAGCTGCTCGACCGCCTCGGCGGCGGCGACCTTCTGCTCGATCTCGGGGATCACCTCGTAGTTGAGCTTCGACGCCTTCTGGTAGTCCTGCTCGCGCATGGCGCGGTCGAGGTCGATTCGGGCGTCGTTGAGCTTGCTCTTCAGGTCGCCGACCGAGTGCAGGGAGTTCTTCTCGGTCAGCCAGTGGGCCTGCAGCTTGTTCAGCTGGGTCTCTTTGTCGGCCAGGTCGGTGCGCAGCTTCTCGAGACGGTCTTTCGAGGCGGTGTCCTTCTCCTTCTTGAGGGCGAACTCCTCGATCTTCAGGCGGTCGACGGCACGCTTGAGTTCGTCGATCTCGACCGGGCTCGAGTCGATCTCCATCTTGAGCCGGCTCGCTGCCTCATCGATCAGGTCGATCGCCTTGTCGGGCAGCTGGCGCGCGGTGATGTACCGATTGCTGAGGGATGCCGCGGCCACCAGCGCGCTGTCGGCGATCGACACCTTGTGGTGGGCCTCGTAGCGCTCCTTGAGCCCACGCAGGATGGCGACGGTGTCTTCGACGCTCGGCTCGCCCACGTACACCTGCTGGAACCGGCGCTCGAGCGCGGCGTCCTTCTCGATGTACTCGCGGTACTCGTTGAGAGTGGTGGCCCCGATCATGTGCAGCTCGCCGCGTGCCAGCATCGGCTTGAGCATGTTCGCCGCCGCAACCGAGCCCTCGCCGCCGCCCGCGCCCATCAGGGTGTGCAGCTCGTCGATGAACGTGATGATCTGACCGTCGGAGTCGTTGATCTCTTTGAGAACGGCCTTCAGTCGCTCTTCGAATTCGCCTCGGTACTTCGCGCCGGCGACCAGGGCAGCCAGATCGAGCGAGACCAGCTGCTTGCCCTTGAGCGAGTCGGCGACATCGCCCGCGACGATGCGCTGAGCGAGGCCCTCGACGACGGCGGTCTTGCCGACGCCGGGCTCGCCGATCAGCACCGGGTTGTTCTTGGTACGGCGAGTCAGCACCTGGCTGATGCGGCGGATCTCGGCGTCACGACCGATGACCGGGTCGAGCTTGCCGCTCTTCGCGATCTCGGTCAGGTTGACGCCGTACTGCTGGAGGGGCGTCTTCTGCTCCTCCTGCTGACCCGAGGTCGGGGCGCCTTGCATGTTGGCCACTGCGTTCTCCTAGTTCCTGGCGCCGGGGCGCCAGATCACGAGCTGATTCTGCTTCTTGGCGCGCTCGCCGGCGCGCAACGAGACGACGTCGCCTTCCGAGCCGGCGGCGAACACCCGGCGACCGGGACGGTTGAGTACTTCTTCGGCGAGCGCGGTCTCGAGTTCGCGCACACGCATCGCGAGCGCCGTCACTTGATCTTCGAGTTCCAGGATGCGGCGGACGCCTTCGAGATTGAGGCCCTCGGCGCTGAGGCGGGCGATCTCGCGCAGCTGCGCGACATCCCGCATCGAATAGCGACGCGACTGCCCCGCGGTGCGACGGGGGCTGACCAGACCGAGCCGGTCGTACTGCCGCAGCGTCTGCGGGTGCATGCCGGTCAGTTCTGCGGCGGTGGCGATCGGGAACAGCGGAGAGAACTCGTCCATCACGCGCCCCTCGCCCGGTCGAGCAGCTCGGCCCGCGGGTTCTCGGCCGGCATCGCTGCGGCAAACGCGTCGAGCGCGTCTTTCGCCTTGTCGGGCACGTGGCTCGGCACGGCGACCACGACGGTCGCCAGCAGATCTCCGGTGCCCTTGGTCGTGGTGACACCACGTCCCTTGACGCGTAGCACGCGGCCACTGGGCGTGCCCGCGGCGACCCGCAGCTTCACCGGACCGCCGTCGAGAGTGGGGACCTCGATCGTCGCGCCGAGAGTCGCCTCGACGAAGGTGACCGGCACATCCACCCGCAGGTTGAGCCCCTCGCGCTCGAAGGCCGGATGCTTGCGCACGGCGACCGTGAGCACCAGATCGCCGGCCGCGCCGCCATCGGGACTCGGCTGACCCTTGCCCTTGAGCCGGATCTTCTGGCCGTCGGCGACCCCTTCGGGGATCTTGACCTTGGTCTCGCGCCCGTTCTGCATGGTGAGGGTGACGGTGTCGCCGCGGATCGCCGTGAGGAAGTCGAGCGTGGTCTTCGCCGCGACGTCGGCTCCCTTGGTGGGACCGCCGTCGCCGCGGAAGCCGCCGCTCGCGCCGCCGAATCCGCCGCCACCGAACATGCCGCCGAGCAGGTCTTCGAACCCGCCGGTGCTGTAGGTCGTGCGACCGCCGCGCTGACCGAACATGCCCCCGAAGACGTCTTCGAAGCCGGCCGTGCTGCCGCCCGCGCCCGGGGTGAACCGCGCACCCGAGCCCATGGCCCGGATCTGGTCGTACTCGCGGCGCATCTCGATGTCAGAGAGCACCGAGTACGCCTCGCTGATCTCCTTGAACCGGGCCTCCGCCTTGGCGTCACCGGGGTTCGAGTCGGGGTGGAACTGACGCGCGAGCTTGCGGTAGGTCTTCTTGAGCTCCGCGTCGGACACGTCCTTCTTCACGCCGAGGACGGCGTAGAAGTCCTTGTCGAACCAATCCTGACTTGCCACCGGCGACCCCTTACGGCTCGGGGACGCTGACGGCGACCTTGGCGGCGCGCAGCAGACGCTCGCCGAGCGCATAGCCCGGTTCGATGACGTCGGCGACGGTGTTGACCGTCACCTCTTTGCTGTACACCTGCACGATCGCCTCGTGGAGCTTGGGGTCGAAG
>JBDTQN010000194.1:0-5287 GCA_039932215.1 Pseudolysinimonas sp.
CGACCCGGCCGTGCTGATCCTGGATGAGGCCACGGCCTCGCTCGACATCCCGAGCGAACGCCTGGTGCAGGAGGGTCTCACGACTCTCCTGGCCGACCGCACCGCGGTGATCATCGCCCACCGCCTCTCGACGGTGTCGATCGCCGACCGGGTGCTCGTCATGGAGCACGGGCGCATCGTCGAAGACGGCACGCCCGCCGAACTGATCGCCGGAACGGGTCGCTTCGCGAAACTGCACGCCGCGTGGCGGGACTCGCTGGTCTAGTCGGTCTGGTCTGGTCTGGTCTGGTCGCTTGCGCTAGGCGGCGAGCGCGGGCGCGCGCTCGTCGTCCCAGCGCTGGATCGACTGCACCACCCAGAACACCAAGAAGAGCACCAGCGCCGCGACCTCGCACGCGAGCACCGGCGGCACCGGGAGCGCCAGGCCCGCGTCGGGGTCGAGGCGCTGGATGATGACGGCGACGGCCGCCAGCACGACGACCACGGCCATGCCGATGCCGACGACGCCGTAGATGATCTTCATCCACTGCGCCGGGTCGGGGGAGTCGTCGCGCCCGCGCAAGTGCAGCACCGCGATGGTGCCGATGAGCAGGAAGAAGATCGCGGCGGCGCCGAAGTGCACGGTCGACAAGAACACGGGTCGTGCGAAGAACCACAGACCGGCGACGACGGCGAGGATGACCGCGGCGACGGCGAGCGAGATGCCCGCGACACGCAGTTCGACCTTCCGCGCCAGTAGCAGCACCACGACGGTGAGCCAGCCGGCGGTTCCGATGATCAGAAAGGTCAGCACGCCGTTCTCAATGCCGGGGATGTTTCCCTCGGGGACGCAGGTCGCCTCCGAGCCACACGCCGCGACGTCGCGAATCGGCGTCGCGACCACGGCGATCAGGGGAGCCAGCAGGCCGGCGCCGTCGAGCAGCGCCCGCTCCGCCCGGTGCCCCGACAGGGCGAGCAGGGCGATCGCCGCGGCGATCAGGGCTCCGACGAACGCCGAGCGCGCGGGCGTGTAGTAGTAGCCGCTGATCGAGCCGCCGAGCTCGCCACGTCCGATCGCGACGATCGCGACCGACACGAAGATCACGATGATCATGCCGCCTAAGGCGATGCGCAGGTACCGGTACGTTCGCAGCGAAGTCGTGACCATGCACCGATAGTGCTGCACCGGAAACTTTTTCGCGAGAGCATGTCGAGAACCGGTCGGGTGCTCCGACCACACTCCACACGAAAGGAGCACCACATGCCCACCATCACCCCCTACATCTGGTTCGACTCAGACCTCGAGCAGGCGATCGAGTTCTACGGCTCGGTATTCGGCGACACCAAGGTCACCGGCGAGCAGCGTCTGCCCGACGGCACCCTGCTCGGCGCGACCTTCACGCTCGCCGGGCAGACCATCCAGGGACTCAACGGAGGTCCCGGCCACCCGCACACCGACGCGTTCTCGCTGTTCCTGAGCGTCAAGGGCCAGGACGAGGTCGACCACTACTGGGACGCCCTGCTGGCCGGCGGTGGTCGCGAGACCGCCTGCGGCTGGCTCGACGACCGCTTCGGCGTCTCGTGGCAGGTCATCCCCGAAGAACTGATGACCGCGCTGAGCGACCCCGACCCCGAGAAGGCGAACTACGCGATGCAGGCCATGCTCGCGCAGAAGAAGATCGTCATCGCGGAGCTCACTCAGGGCTCGTAGCGGGCGACCCGCAGGTCGACCTTGAAGCTCGACCCGTCGGCGGACCAGACGAGAGGCGTTCCCTCGGCACGGTAGTGCTCGAGGGCGCGCCGCTCGTGGTCGCGCACCGGATGACCCGAGGAGCGCACCACGCGCCACCAGGGCACGTCGCCGCCGTAGTACGCCATCACTGCTCCGACGGCGCGGGGAGCACGTGACCCGATCGCGGCGGCGACGTCGCCATAGGCCATGGCCATGCCTTCGGGGATGCCGGCCACGACATCCAGAACCGCTTCGGTGAACTCGGGGTTCGGTGCAGCCAACGGCTAGAGAGCCAGGGCGCCGAGGCTCTCGCCGTACGGCGTCTGCCCCACGACGGTGAAGCCGACGGCCTCGAAGAACTTGCCCGGCCCGGCGTCGCCCGGTGACCACACCACGGTCGCCTGATGGAAGCCGCGCGCCCGCGCCTCGTCGGCGAACGCCTGCACCGCGAAACGCCCGACGCCCTTGCCCTGCGCGGTCGCGGAGACGTCGATACGCCAGATCGCGGCACGCAAGAAGTCTTCGGGAGCATCGGCGTCGAAGTTGCCCATGATGTAGCCGACGACCTCGTCGCCGTCACGGATCACGCGCGGCCAGGAGTTGGAGGGATCGAGCGTCTCTTCGAGGTGCTCGTAGGTCTCGGGCTCGAGGAATGCCTCTTGCCCCGGCTTGAGGGTCAGGTTGTTCGCTGCGGCCGCGGTCTCGGCCCCCAGCTCTTCGAGTCTCAGCTCCGCCATGCGACCAGGCTAACCCGCGCGGGCGTCATCGGAGAATGTATCTCGATGTCGAGATATCGCGGGAAGCTTGTAGGCTGCTCTGGTGGACAAAATCAAGGTAGAAGGAACGGTCGTCGAACTCGATGGCGACGAGATGACACGCATCATCTGGCAGTTCATCAAAGACCGCCTGATCCACCCGTACCTCGACCTGACGCTCGAGTACTACGACCTCGGCATCGAGCACCGCGACGCGACCGACGATCAGGTCACGATCGATGCGGCCAATGCGATCCAGAAGCACGGTGTCGGCGTGAAATGTGCCACCATCACCCCCGACGAAGCCCGCGTCGAAGAGTTCGGCCTCAAGCAGATGTGGAAGAGCCCCAACGGCACGATCCGCAACATCCTCGGCGGCGTGATCTTCCGCGAGCCGATCATCATCAGCAACATCCCGCGCCTGGTGCCCGGCTGGAACAAGCCGATCATCGTCGGCCGTCACGCGTTCGGCGACCAGTACCGTGCGACCGACTTCCGTTTCGAAGGCCCCGGAACGCTGACGATCTCGTTCGCCCCGAAAGACGGCGGCGAAGCGCAGAGCTTCGAGGTCTTCCAGGCACCCGGCTCGGGTGTGGCGATGGCGATGTACAACCTCGACGACTCGATCCGCGACTTCGCGCGTGCATCGCTGAACTACGGCCTCGCGCGCAACTACCCGGTGTACCTCTCGACGAAGAACACGATCCTCAAGGCCTATGACGGGCGCTTCAAAGACATCTTCCAAGAGGTATTCGAGGCCGAGTTCAAGGCCGACTTCGACAAGGCCGGCCTCACCTACGAGCACCGCCTCATCGACGACATGGTCGCGTCGGCGCTCAAGTGGGAGGGCGGCTATGTCTGGGCCACCAAGAACTATGACGGCGACGTGCAGAGCGACACCGTCGCCCAGGGCTTCGGCTCGCTCGGCCTGATGACCTCGGTGCTGACCACCCCCGACGGCCTGATCGTCGAGGCGGAGGCCGCGCACGGAACGGTGACGCGCCACTACCGCATGCACCAGCAGGGCAAGCCCACCTCGACGAACCCGATCGCCTCGATCTATGCCTGGACCCGTGGGCTGCAGCACCGCGGCAAGCTCGACGGCAACCAGGCGCTCATCGACTTCGCGTCGACGCTTGAGGATGTCGTGATCGAGACCGTCGAGAGCGGCAAGATGACGAAAGACCTGGCGACGCTGATCTCTGACGACGCGCCCTATCTGACCACCGAGGACTTCCTGGCGGCACTCGATGAGAACCTGAAGGCGAAGCTCGGCTAGACGCCCCAGTTCGGCGACGGGGCCACGATCCGATCGATCGACCCGCCCGCCACGACGAGGCTGGTGTAGATGGCGAGACCCTCGAACGATTCACCGACTGAGGCTCCGGTGATCGGAACGGAGTCGATCGCGAGGTAGTCGGGGAATGGGGTGGCCACCGCTCCCGCGGCGACTGCGGACGACGCTGGGTCGCCGATCTTCAGCCCGGATGCGGAGATCTGTACGTCGCCGACTACCGCCGCACCGATGACCACGATGAAGTCGGTGTTCATGATCGTCTGGCCCTCGTAGTCGATGATCGAGAAACCGCTCCAGTCGTAGACGCGGCTCGGGGCCGTTTCGAGTCCGCCGCCGTTGTCGCTCACGGCAGGCGCTGCCCCGAACGCGTCGGTGAAGGCAGCGATCACGTCGGCGGCGGGATCGTAGACAGACAGTTCATCGATCGTGCTGTCGTCGGCGGCCACGATGACCATCGACAGTGTCGAGACGTCGACGCGGGCCACGATGGTCGACGGATCCGGTTCGGGCGTCGGCGTGGCGGTCTCGGTCGGGGCCGGGTCGGGATCGGCGAAGGTCGATTCCGGCGTCGGCGCACCCCCGCACGCGGTGAGAGACAGGGTGAGCAGGGCGGTGAGCAAGATCACTGGAGTACGCATCGTGAATCCCTTCGTCATCAGTACGACGCGCGGCGGCCCCTGCAGGGTTGACGCGTTAGGAGATTCTCTCGCCCCGCTCGAGCATGGCGACATACTTCTCGAGGTTGCGCTCCCGCGTCTCGTCGCGTTTCAGCTGTGACAGCCGAAAGATGATGGCGAACCGGCTCTGCTTGGACATCGACTCCCACGTGGCGGCGGCGGCGGGATTCGCCGCGAGCGCAGCCATCAACGCCGGCGTCGGTGCGGCGTCTTTGACCCGGTAGGCGGCATCCCATCGCCCGTCGGCCTTGGCGCGATCGATCTCGGCCTGGCCGCCTGGCCGCATGAGTCCGGCCTCGATGAGCCGGGCGACGTGCCCTTGATTGATCTGCGACCACGGGCTGTTCTTGCGCCGCGGGGTGAACGCCTGCAGCGTGTAGTCGTCGTCGAGCCGTTTGGTCTGCCCGTCGATCCAGCCGAAGCAGAGGGCGACGTCGAGCGCCTCCTGCCAGACGATGCCGGGTGCGGACGAGAGCTTCTTGCGCAGTTGCAGTCGCACCCCGTCGTCGGGCGGATCGGCCTCGAGGAACGCGTGCCATTCGTCGGTCGTCGTGAAGAAGTGGATCGCCTTGTCATCGAACGACGCCATGCCGCCAGCCTACGACGGGGGTACGACGGCCGAGCCCGGCCCGGGCGCCGGCCCGGCTCCGGCTCGTCCCTCGCTCGGCCCTCCCGCGGTTCGCGATTCAGCAGTTACCCGGTCGCGACGCAGGCATCGGGTGCGGGTTCCGTGCGAGGCGAGCGGGCAACTGCTGAATCGCTAACCGCGGGGGAGCGGAGGCGGGGCCGCGGGACCGCGGCGCGGGGCGCGGGCGCGCTCAGCGCGCGAACGGGCCGCGCAGGGCCG
>JBDTQN010000195.1:0-5280 GCA_039932215.1 Pseudolysinimonas sp.
CATCGCGAGATGCCGAAGAAAGGAACACCGAAATGAACAAGCTCGTCAAGGGAGCAATCGCCGGTGCCGCCGGCATCGTCCTCCTCATGGGAGGCGCGGGCTCGCTCGCGTACTGGAACGACTCCGCCAACGCCGGCCCCGCCGGCGGCAGCAACAGCATCACCGCTGGCACGCTGACCATCACCGCCGCCAACGCGGGCAGCTGGACCAAGGGCTTCTACAACGCCGCCGGCACGGTCGTCACCGCGCCCGCCGCCGTTGCCAGCCTCTCGGCCGTGCGCATCGTCCCCGGTAACCGCCTCGTCTACACGCAGAACTTCAACGTGGTCGGCACGGGCGATGACCTCTACTTCACGATCACCAGCACCGCTGGTGCCGTGACCGGCGCGACCGCTGGTGCGGCCGACGTCGCGCTCGCCGCGCAGGTCAACGCATCGGGAACCACCGCGTTCTCGATCGCGTCGATCACCGGTGGCACCGTGACCGCGGCGACCACGCCCGGTACCTACAAGGTCAGCTCGAACGCCGGCACCCCGTCGACCATCGCGGTCACATGGACGGTCGACTTCCCGTTCGGCGCCACGGCGGTCAACACCGCCAAGACCGGTGCCGTCTCGCTGTCGCAGGGTTCCATCACCCTCACGCAGGTCGCGGCTCCGTAAGCCGCCGCGAGGAGCCGGTGCGTCTCACACGCACCGGCTCCTCCGCACTTCCACACCGAGCCACCCACTCGTCAGCCCGAACTGCCTACCCGAAAGCATCGGAACCCCAGACCATGAAGACCACGCAGAGCAGCAGCCGCCAGGGGCGGCACGTGCTGGAAGGCGGCCGCCGGCCGTCGCTGCGTCGCCCGCGTCTTCGGGTCTCGTTCACTCCCGGCCGCATCGCGGCCAGCGCCGCCGCCATCCTGATCGGTGTGCTGGGCGCCGCCGGCACCGCTGCGGGCAGCTTCGCCTATCTCAACACAACCGTTCCGGTCGGCACCGCATCGACGGTCACCGCCGGAACGAGCACGCTCACGCTGCAGCAGGGCGCCGGAGCGGCCACCACGAACCTCACGCTCACGAACACCGTCTGGAACCGCATGCTTCCCGGTGACTTCGTCGGCCAGGCCATCACCGTCAACAACACGGGTGACACGCCCCTCGCCATCTCGACCCGCCTGTCGAACGCGATCGCCTGGGACATCCGGGTCGCATCCGGCGCATGCCCCGTCACGCAGCTGGCGGGCGCCACCCAGACGACGACCTCGACGTCGCTCTCGACCATCGCCGCTGGCGCCTCTGCTACCGTCTGCATCCAGGCGGTGCTGCCGACGACCGCGGCCAACACCGTGCAGGGCACCAACCCCGTTGTCTCCCTCGTCGTGGACGGAGTACAGGTCCCGTGAGCGAACGCCTCCGCACACCCATCCGCACCGGCATCATCGCCGCGATCGTCGCGTTCTCGGTGATCGCCGGCACCGTCGGCAGCTACGCCTACTGGTCCGCGACCTCGCAGGCGACGCTCGGCACGGGCGCCGCCACGCTGGCAACCACGGCGACCGGCTGGGCGACCACCGTGCTCGGCAACGAGAACGTCTCGGCGACGAGCAGCAACACACTGACCTCGACCGGCAGCGTCACGATCACGAACACCACGAGCACCACCAGCAGCCAGTCGCAGCTCATGACGGCGACGTTCTCGCGCGCCTCGGGCAGCACGGTTCTCGCCGGTGCGACGACGCTGACCGTCTGGTCGGTTGCGAACACCGCCGCATGCACCGCCGCCGCCGTCCCAACCAGCCCGACCTCGGCGCTGTGGTCGGCCGGCGTCGTCGTCAGTACCACCCTCGCGCCCGGCGCCTCGGTCGTCTACTGCCTGCGCAACACCATCGCAGACCGTCAGCAGGCCGACGACCCCTCGGGGACCCTGACCTTCACGCCGCAGGTTGCCGCGACGCTGAGCATCAACAACTTCAGTGGCGGCTCGACAACGAGTAGCACTATCTCGACGCAGTTCATCTACCCGCTGCAGAGCGTCAGCGCCGCGTACTGGTACTACATCGTCCGCGCCGGAACGACCTGGTGCTGGGACGTCAGCGGCTCGGGCAACACCAGCGGGTCGCTCCTCATCTCCTACGCGTGCAAGAACAACACAGACACCAACCAGGACTTCCGGTTCATGGATGCGGACGCCGACGGCTACGGAGACTTCCAGCCTCGTCACGCGACCAACCTGCGCGTCGCGGCCGCGACATCCACCACCACGGGTTCGGCGGTCGACATGCGAACCGCCGCGACGACGACCGCGGTCCAGCAGTGGCAGCCCCAGTTGGTCGCTGTGGGCACCTACCAGTTCGTCAACAAGTACTCCGGCCTGTGCCTGAGCCTGCCCGCGGTCAGCACGGGCGTCACGACCCAGGTGACCTGCAACGGCGGCGCCGACCAGAAGTTCACGTTCACGCAGCGCGCCGTCATCCAGTTGATCGGTTTCACCTGCTCCAACATCGGCGGCACCGGCGCGAACCGCTCGGTGCAGTACGCCTGGACCACCGACTACACGACCGGCACCCTGACCATCCAGTCGAAGCTCTCGAGCAGCGGCACCTGGACGACACTCGGGACTACTGCCGGCACGACCTTCGCGTTCGCCTCGCCCGTCGGCGCGCCGTTCACCGGAACCACTGGCACCTACAACGTTCAGGTGCTCAACTCGAACAACGACGTGGTCGCCACCGACAACATCACGGTCTCGAACTCGTTCTTCGGGTTCGGATACAACTACGCACAGTGCTGATGATGAGCCGTCGTGCGCTGGTGCGTGTGCTCGCGTTCGTCGCCCTCGTGGTGGCGGGTGCGACTTTCGTGTTCGCGGCACCCGCACAGGCGGCACCGAAACCGATCGGGCTGTCGACGGATGGCGTGACCTACACCGACTCGCTGTCGACGTCGCTGTTCGCCGGTGCGCTGATCGTTCCCGGCAAGACCGTCACGCGTTCGTTCTGGGTTAAGAACCGGGCGGCCGATCCCGGCAACCTCGCCGTCGCGCTGCAAGACGTCACCGGCACGGACGGGGTGTTCCTCACCGCGCTCTCGTTGCAGGCGACGGGCGGCGCCGCGGTCGGGCCCACGGTCGCCTTCACCTCGGCAGCCCCGTGCCGTTCACTGATCTCGGGAATCGCCCTCGCATCCAACGCCACCGTCCGCGTCGACGTCACCATCGCGCTCTCGTCGTCGCTGAGCAATGTCACCTCGCAGTCGTCGATCGGCGGGTTCAAGCTGCCGGTCACCCTCACCAGCACCGACGTCGCGGCACCCACCGCGTGCTCGGCCGTGACCCCGCCCATCGGCGGCGGGACCGGCGGCGGCGGGGGCGGAGGCACGTCCGGCGGGGGAACCCACAACGGAAGCACCCCCGGTCAGATCGACTCGAGCGTCATCTCGGGGGCCGCCGGTGGCACCGTCCCGGGAGACGGCAGCACGCTGCCGGATTCCAGTGGGACCGGCGCGGGCGCGTCGACCGACGTCATCCCGAACACTGGCCGGTTCTTCCAAGAACTCGACGTGCTGGGTTGGCTGGCTGCGCTGACCCTCGGCGGTATCGTCGCCTGGAGACGGTCTCGCCGAGAGCCGGAGGAAACCTACCGATGACGACGACAGAACGCGGACGCCGGCGCCTGACCAAAGAGCACGGCCTGCTGTACTACATCGGCATGGGTCTGAGCTTCGGTCTGCTCGCCCTCGTCATGCTGCTCGCGACCGTGGTCGTCATCGTCCCCGCCGCCACCGGCTCGACCCCGTACACGATCCTGACCAGCTCGATGGAACCCGGCCTGCCTCCCGGCACCCTGGTGATCGTCAAGCCGATCGACCCGCAAGACATCAAGATCGGTACCGTCATCACGTACCAACTCGACTCGGGTGAGCCGGCGGTCGTCACCCACCGCGTGCTCGAGATCCAGGGCCCGAACCTCCCCGGTGGCGACCCCAGCTTCATCACCAAGGGCGACGCCAACTCCAACCCCGATGCCAAGCCGGTCATGACCGTGCAGGTGCGGGGGGCGGTCTGGTACTCGGTGCCACTAGTCGGCTGGGTCAACAACATCGTCAACGGCGACCTGCGCGCCGTCGTCATCCCGATCGTCGCCGGGCTGCTGTTCCTGTATGCCGGGTTCATGCTCGTGTCGAGCCGCATCGAGGCCCGGCGTCGCCGACGCCGCGAAGAGGCCGAAGACGCCGACCGCGAGGTCATTCGCAGTTCCGCGCCGTAACGTGCCGGTCACATCGCTGACCTAGGGTTATGCGGGTGAAAGCCATCCGCCGGTTCACCGTCCGCACTGTCCTTCCCGAGTCGCTGAGCGCGCTCGAAGAGCTCGCCGCGAACCTGCGCTGGTCATGGCATCAGCCGACGCTCGACCTGTTCCGGGATGTGGCGCCCGAGTTGTGGGCGGAGCAGGGAAAAGACCCGATCGGCCTTCTCGGCGAGGTGCAGCCGGCACGGCTCGCCGAACTGGCCGCCGACACCGCCTTCGTCGGCCGCGCCAACGCTCTGCGCGACGATCTGCACGCCTACTTGAGCGAGCCGCGCTGGTACCAGTCGCTCGGTGCCGAGGCGCCCGGCACACTCGCCTACTTCTCTCCCGAGTTCGGCATCGCCGCCGCGCTGCCGCAGTACTCGGGCGGGCTCGGCATCCTCGCGGGCGATCACCTGAAGAGCGCCTCCGACCTCGGAGTGCCCATCATCGGCGTCGGGCTGTTCTACCGCGCCGGCTACTTCCGTCAGGCGATCTCGCGGGAAGGGTGGCAGGAGGAGAGCTACCCGGTGCTCGATCCCGACGGGCTGCCCATGGGGGTGTTGCGACACCCCGACGGGTCGCCCGCGTCGGTCGAGCTGGCGCTTCCGGGCGGTGAGACGCTCACCGCGCGCATCTGGCAGCTTTCCGTCGGACGCGTGTGCCTGCTGCTGCTCGACACCGACGTGCCCGAGAACTCCGAGGCGCTGCGCGGTGTCACCGACCGCCTCTACGGCGGCGGCGGCGAGCACCGCCTGTTGCAAGAGCTGCTGCTCGGCGTCGGCGGATCGCGCGCCGTCAAGACCTACACCGCGCTCGCGGGAGTGCCTGCCGCCGAGGTGTTCCACACCAACGAAGGCCATGCCGGGTTCCAAGGCCTCGACCGCATCAGCGACCTCGTCGCCGACGGGCTCTCGTTCGCCGAAGCCCTCGAGGCGGTGCGCGCCGGCACCGTGTTCACCACCCACACGCCGGTGCCGGCCGGCATCGACCGCTTCGACGCGACG
>JBDTQN010000196.1:0-5268 GCA_039932215.1 Pseudolysinimonas sp.
CGGTCTTGGTGATCGAGATGACGCCCTTGCGCGAGAAGTTGTACGCGACGCTGCCCGGGTCGGCCAGGGTGCCGCCGTTGCGCGACATCAGGGTGCGCACCTCGGCTGCGGCGCGGTTCTTGTTGTCGGTGAGGCACTCGATCAGCAGCGCGACGCCGCTGGGGCCGTAGCCCTCGTACATGATCGTCTGGTAATCGATGGACTCACCGCTGAGCCCGGCGCCGCGCTTGATCGCGCGGTCGATGTTGTCGTTCGGGACAGAGGTCTTCTTGGCCTTCTGCACCGCGTCGACGAGGGTCGGGTTGCCCGACATGTCGGCGCCGCCCATCTTGGCCGCCACCTCGATGTTCTTGATGAGCTTGGCGAACGACTTGGCGCGACGAGAGTCGATGATCGCCTTTTTGTGCTTCGTCGTTGCCCACTTGGAATGGCCGCTCACGGTGCTCCTTCTCGCTGAAAACCCTGGCCATTCTAGGCGGGCTAGGCTCGCGGGGTGGCATCTGGCTGGTTCCGCATCGCCTTCGCCGAGAACGCGTTGAGGCGTTTCGCGACCGAGAGAGGCGCCGACCTGCAGGCCGTGCGCGCGTCAGACGCCGTGACCCTCGCGCTGGAGTTCTACCGTGAGCGCCGCGGCCAGCACGCGCGCGTCAACGACGAAGGCGACGGGCTGCTGTGGCAGTGGGGGCCTGATGCCGATGCGACCCGCTTCACGATCGCGCTCACCCGCCAGCTGATCAGGGAGGACGCCGAGCCGATCACGCAACTCACCCTGTGCCTCGCGTACCGCTGGACGCCGGCGCGGCGCGCCCTCGGGCGCGGGCACGCCTGGTGCTGGTCTCCGGATGCCGCGGGGCCGTTCGAGAAAGAGGTGCGGTCGTCGGCGGCCTACCGCGCCGTCGCCGCAGCGGTGCCGACCGAGGTCATCGTGCGCACCGACACCCTCTGACGCAGACGCTCTTTAGCGCAGCCGCACGCCCGCCTCACGCAGCTCGAGCTGCGCGAGCGCCCGCACCACCTTCGTCTCGCCGCGGCGCCAGGCGTCGACGGGCTCGCCATGGATGTCGTGCAACTCGCGGAAGTCGGCGTTGACGAGTGCCCGCAGCGCGAGCAGGTCGGGCCCATCGGGCAGCCGCGACAGATTTCGCGCCTCGGTCGCCCGCTTGGCCCAGCTGGCCCGCCGCCGAAGCCAGATCCAGAGCACGAGCAGGATCGGCACCGCCGCGACGACGATTCCGATGACGAGCGCGGCGGTCATGACGAGGTCCTGCTGTGCCTGGCCCGCCTGCGCGAGCAACGTTCCGGCACCCGATGCCGCATCGAACGGTTGCCGGATTCCGCCGCCGATCAGCGGCACACCGCCGAGGGTCTCTCCCGCATCCGCCATCGTCTCTTCGAACCCGACGCCGGCATCCTCGATCGTCTTGCCGAACGCGGCGAGCACCGCGATCGCGCCGTAGACGATCACGCCCGCCCACACGAACACGGCGATGAGGCCGAGCGCGACGAGGTCGGCGACGATCTGGGCGGTGCGGCGGGCCGGGTAGTCGGAGTAGACCTTCATGCCCCCAGCATGAACTACGAAGCGAGCAGGTCGTCCAGCTTGTTGTAGCCCTCGACGACGCCGACCTCCATGCCGGCGGCGACGAATGCGTCGCGATCCTCGAACGAGTCGACCAGCGACGTCGAGGTCAGGCGCGACCGACCGCCGGGCAGGTCTTCGAATACGAGCTTCTCGAGGGCGACGCCGTCGGGCATGCCCTCCCACGAGAACGTCTGCACGATCAACGCGGAATCGCGCAATTCGTGGAAGACGCCGTTGAAGCCCTGCTCGTCGACCCCTCCGCTGAGCGTGTAGCGGTACGACCCGCCGGTGCGCGCGTCCCAGACGTGCGCGATGGCACTCCGGCTGTCAGGGCCGACCCACTGCAGAAACTGCTCCGGATCGACGTGCGCCTGGTAGACCTGCGCAGCGGGCGCATCGAATTCGCGGACGATCCGCACCAGCGGAACCTCCGTGTCGACGTCGATCCGGGTCTCGGGGTGGGTGGTCGTGCTGGTCATCTCTCGTCTTCCTCTCGTAGCAGTGCGTCGAGGCGCTGGTAGCGCTCCTCCGCCTGGCGCCGGTAGCGCTCGATCCATTTCGTCATCAGGTCGAAGACCTCCGCTTCGAGGTGCACCGGTCGGCGTTGTGCGTCGCGCGATCGCGTGACCAGGCCCGCATCCTCGAGCACCCGCAGGTGCTTCGAGACGGCCTGGATCGATACGTCGTACGGCTCGGCGAGCTCGTTGACGGTCGCATCGGCGATCGTCAACCGCGCGACCATGTCGCGTCGCGTCGGATCCGCCAGCGCCGAGAACACCCTCGAGAGGTTGTCCGCCATGAGCATCTCCTTGTTCAACCATTCGGTTGAGTACAGGATGCCGCGGTCGGCCCGCATTGTCAACCCTTCGGTTGAATACGGGTCAGGTAGCGCGCACGTGCTCCAGGAACCGCGCGTGGAACCGGTAGTCGTCGGTGACCTCCGGGTGGAAAGCCGTCCCGAGCAGGTTGCCCTGCTCGACCGCGACGACCCGGCCGTCGGGCAGGGACGCCAGCACGGTCACCTGCTCCCCCACTGTCTCGACGACAGGCGCTCGGATGAAGATGGCGTGCATCGGCGGCTCCCCGAGTTCGGGGATCGACAGGTCGGTCTCGAACGAGTCGAGTTGATTGCCGAACGCGTTGCGGCGCACACCGATGTCGAGGCCGCCGAGGCTCTGCTGCCCCTCAATCCCATCGAGCACGCGATCGGCCAGCATGATGAGGCCGGCACAGGTGCCGTAGACGGGCATTCCGGATGCGATGCGTGCCTTGAGCGGTTCGGCCAGACCGAACAAGCGGCTGAGCTTGTCCATCACGCTGGACTCGCCCCCCGGAATCACAAGCCCGGAGACCTGATCAAGCTCGCTCTCCCGCCGAACCGGTACGGCATCCGCACCCAGCTCGCCGAGCACCATCAGGTGCTCGCGAAAATCACCTTGAAGCGCGAGGACCCCGACCCGAGGCTTGATGTCGCCTGGTTTCGCGGAGCTACCAGCCACGATCGGCGAGGCGGTGCGGCGCGGGGATGTCGGCGACGTTGATGCCGACCATCGCCTCGCCCAGACCCCGAGACGCCTCGGCAATGACCGCGGGGTCGTCGTGGAACGTTGTCGCCTTCACGATCGCAGCGGCCCGCGCGGCGGGGTTGCCGGACTTGAAGATGCCCGACCCGACGAACACGCCCTCGGCGCCCAGCTGCATCATCAGCGCCGCATCGGCGGGGGTGGCCACGCCTCCTGCGGTGAAGAGCACGACCGGCAGCTTGCCCGTGGCGGCGACCTCGGCGACCAGTTCGTACGGCGCCTGGAGCTCTTTGGCAGAGACGTACAGTTCGTCTTTGGTCTTCGACTTGAGCGCGTTGATCTCGCCGAGGATGGTGCGGATGTGCTTCGTCGCCTCGGACACATCGCCCGTGCCGGCCTCGCCCTTGGAGCGGATCATCGCGGCGCCCTCGGTGATGCGACGCAGCGCCTCACCCAGGTTGGTCGCACCGCAGACGAAGGGGACGGTGAAGCCCCACTTGTCGATGTGGTTCACGTAGTCGGCCGGTGACAGCACTTCGGACTCGTCGATGTAGTCGACGCCGAGCGCCTGCAGTACCTGCGCCTCGACGAAGTGGCCGATACGGGCCTTCGCCATAACGGGGATCGAGACTGCCGAGACGATCGCGTCGATCAGGTCGGGGTCGCTCATGCGTGCGACGCCACCCTGTGCGCGGATGTCGGCCGGCACCCGCTCGAGCGCCATGACCGCGACGGCCCCGGCATCTTCGGCGATCTTCGCCTGGTCGGCGGTGACGACGTCCATGATGACGCCGCCCTTGAGCATCTCGGCGAGCCCGCGCTTGACGCGGCTGGTGCCGAGGTCGGTGGTCGTGGTGGTGTCGGTCATGCGGAGAATTCTACTTTCGGTGGTCCGGATGCCATCTGGCCGGGATCAGGCCAAACGCGATTTTCTGGCACTACGTCGTCGCAGCTACACGGGCCAGGCGGCCGCGAGTTCGTCGCGCACCTCCCCCAGCAACCGCGGGAGCGCCTTGGTCTTGGCCACGATCGGGAAGAAGTTCGCGTCGGTCGCCCACCTCGGCACCACGTGCTGATGCAGGTGTGCGTCGATGCCCGCGCCCGCGATCGCGCCCTGGTTCATGCCGATGTTGAAGCCGTCGGCACGGGAGGTCGCGGTCAGAGTACGCATGGCCGTCTGGGTGAGGCTAGCCACCTCTGCCGTCTCGGCGTCGGTCGCCGCGTCATAGAGCGCAACGTGACGGTACGGCACGACGAGCAGGTGACCGCTGTTGTAAGGGAACAGGTTCAGGATCACGTAGGCCGACACCCCTCGGTGCACGATGAGTGCCTGCTCGTCGGACAGCGTCGGGGCGGTGCAGAACACGCATTCGTCGGTCGGCGCAGGCCTGTCTTGTTGGACGTACGCGATGCGGTGCGGCGTCCACAGGCGCTGGAACCCGTCCGGGATGCCGGCGAAGTTCTCACTCGACTCAACCAGTTCATCCGGGTAGTCGGTGCCGTCGTAGTCCTTCATCAGACCTGCGCGTGCGTGTCGATCGCCTCGCGGATGCGCCTGACCGCCTCATCCACCGGGATGCCGTTGTCTTGCTCGCCGCTGCGGAACCGGAAGCTCACCGTGCCCGCGGCACGATCGGTCTCACCCGCGATCAGCTGGAACGGCACCTTGGCTTGCGCCGCGTTGCGGATCTTCTTCTGCATGCGGTCGTCGCTGGTATCGAGTTCGACGCGCACCCCGTCGGCCTTCAGGCGATCCAGGATGCCGCCGAGATAGTCCGCATACTCATCGGCCACGGGGATGCCGACCACCTGCACCGGCGACAGCCACACCGGGAACGCGCCCGCGTAGTGCTCGAGCAGAATCGCGAAGAACCGCTCGATCGAGCCGAACAGCGCACGGTGGATCATGATCGGGCGCTTCTTCTGCCCATCGCGGTCGGTGTATTCCAGCTCGAATCGGTCGGGCAGGTTCACATCGACCTGCACCGTCGACAACTGCCAGACGCGACCGATCGCATCGCGAGTCTTGAGGTCGATCTTGGGGCCGTAGAACGCTGCCTCGCCCGGCATTTCGGTCAGCTTGAGACCGCTCGCCTTCGCGACGTTGCGCAGCGCGTTCGTTGAGTAATCCCAGAACTCGTCCGAGCCGATCCACTTGTCTTT
>JBDTQN010000197.1:0-5256 GCA_039932215.1 Pseudolysinimonas sp.
GAACGCCGCGAGATCCGGAGCCACCAACACCCGATCGGCGTCGAACATGGTCGAGTTGTCCCAGCCGCTGTCGTTGCCGTGCTGATAGTGCGGCAGTGTCGAGCCGGCGACCCTGCGGCGCTCCAGCCAGAAGTTTGTCCAGCGAGACAGACGGTCGTAGACGGTCTGCAACTCCGCTGCCGTGAACACCCGGCCTGACCGCCGCCGCAGTTCCGCGAACGCCCAACCGTGAATCGGGGGCTTGACGAAGTTGGTGAGGATCTCGGAGTGCGTCACCGAATCGGGCACCGCACCCTCCTCATCCTGCTGATCGAACACGACGAGGAACTGATCGAGCGCCTGGTCGGGCAGCCCGCGGCTCAGGGCGAGGGCGTTGAAGCAGTGGTCCCAGCTCCACACCTTGTCCATCCAGTGCTTCGACATCAGCACCGACTCCCGTCGCAGGAATCCGCGCGGTGCGACCGTCGCCGACCAGAGCACGTAGGAGGCGGCGGCCGCGGTGTCGTCGCCGGTGCTCCGGGGCGCGACCCGTGCGAGATATTGCCCGAACTCGTCGGCGACCGCCGCTGCGGCTGAATCGAACGTGTCGGTGCTCACGAAGGGGGGCCGGGTCGTCTCGTACTCTTCGATCACGGCTTCCCAGCCGCCCGCTTCCGGGGTGACCGCGATTGACCGCAGCCCCTCGCCGAGCAGTTGGTCGCCGGTGATCTTCGCGTGGCCGGCGAGCACGGTGACGCGGTAGCGGCGCCCGGTCTCATATGAGGTGAAGACCATCGAGCCGTCGATGGGGTCGACGAACGCGTAGGTGCCGGTGAACGGGGTGAGGCCGTCGGACGCGTCCGCGATGGTGACGCCCAGGCCATCCCCCCTCATCCGCACGGTGTCGAAAGTCTCGAAGACCGCACTGACCGACCCTGCCGCCGAGGCCCAGGACAACGTGGCGGCATCCGCGCGCAACTGCGCATCCGGCTCGTCGACCACCAGCCGGAATACGGGATGCATACCGGTCTGATGGGAGACGAGATGCACGTCCGCTCGTGACTCATGCAGCCCTACGACGGGCGAGAGGTTGAGCCACGAACCCCGTCGGCTGAAGGGGATCTGTCGGATGTCGAACTCGGGCAGCGGCACGGATCAGTCCTTCACGGCGCCCGCGGTGACCCCCGCGGCGACGTAGCGTTGGGCGACGATGAGGAGCACCGCTGCGGGGATCGAGGCCACGACGGCGGTCGCCATGATGGCGTTCCAGTCCTGGGTGTTGTTGCCGATGTAGCGGTAGATGCCCATCGTGATCGGCTGGAGCGACCCTCCGCGGTCGAGTGTCGACGCGAAGATGAAGTCGGACCACGACCAGAGGAAGGCGAACAGCGCCACTGTGACGACCGAATTGCGGCTGACGGGCATGATGATCGACCAGAACGTGCGCCAGGCCCCGGCCCCGTCGATGCGGGCGGCGTTCACGAGTTCGTCGGGGATGCCGGACATGAACGCGGTGAAGATAAGAACGCCGAAGGGGACGGCGAGGGTCGAGTCGGCGAGGATCAGACCGGGGATGGTGTCCAGGATCCCCCAGCTGTTGAAGATCAGGTAGAACCCCATCGCCATGATGATGCTCGGGATCATCTGAGCGATGAGCAGCACGAAGCTGACGGTCGCCCCTCCCCGTGGACGCAGTTTCGCGAGGGCGAACGCCGCCGGGGCGGAGAGCCCGACGGTCAGCAGCACGGTGCCGAGGCCGATCGCCAGACTCGTCAGCAGGTACGGCCCCTGCTGCCCGATGACGGCGGCGTACCCGTCGAAGTTCGGATCGAGCGGGAACAGGTCGGGGGGATCCTTGCGGAGGTTCTCGGGCTGGGTCAGCGAGACGTTGATCATCCAGTACAGCGGGAACAGCATGAGGGCGGTGAGCAGCACGCCGACGACGGTGGTCGGGATCGAGCGAGACCGGGTCATGAGGCGAGTGCCCTTCTCTGGGCACGGATGTAGATCGCGCCGAAGATGAAGGCGATCACGATGAGCAGATTGGCGACCGCGGCGGCGGGGCTGAGGTCTGGCGATCCGCTGCCGAACCCGAGGCGGTACGACCAGATCGCGAACGTCGTCGAGGCGTTGCCGGGGCCCCCGCGAGTCATGATCCAGATAATGTCGAACACCTTGAGCGTGTAGACGAGTCCGAGCAGGATGGTGATCGCCGACACCGGACGCAGCAGCGGGAACGTGATGCGCCAGAAGGTCTGCAGCCGGCTCGCGCCGTCGAGTGAGGCGGCCTCGTAGACCTCCTCCGGGATGTTCTGCAGCCCGCTGTACAGCAGCACCAGATTGAACGGGATGCCGATCCAGATGTTCGCGATCAGCACCGATACCAGCGCCCACTGCGGCGAGGTCAGCCAGTTGATCTGACCGACGCCGATGCCGCTCAGCAGGGAGTTGACGATGCCCGAATCGCTGTTCAGCATCCAGGCCCAGATTGAGGCGGAGACCAGCAGGGGCAGCAACCAGGGCACGAGGAACAGGGCGCGCAGGGTCGTCGACAGCGGAAATCGGCGGTAGAAGAAGGTCGCCAGCGCCAGGCCGATCGTGAACTGGAAGGCGATCGAGACGAACGTGAAGACGGCGGTATTCAACAGCGCGGGGGCGAAGGTGGCCGATTCGATGACCGACACGTAGTTGTCGAGGCCCACGAAGTCGGCCGTGCCGTCGATGAACGACCGGAGGGTGTAGTCGCGAAGGCTGAGGTCGACGTTCCGCAGCAGCGGGAACGCGTAGAAGAGCAAAAGGTACAGGGCGACCGGGGCGATGAACGCCCACGCGATCGCCTGCTGACGCAAGCGTGCGCGACGCCGCGAGGTGCGGGGGGCGGTTGCCCCCCGCACGATGTCGTGCCGGCCGGCCATCACTCCGGACTCCATTGACATGACATCTTCCTCGGGCGTGCGGGTGTTACTCGGTGCCCGCGGCCGCTGCGGCCTGGGCGTCCTTCAGGGCGTCGGCGGGGCTCGCCGCTCCGCTGAGGGCATTCTGCACCGCGGTGTAGAGCTGCTCCGAGATGATCGGGTAGTCCGTTCCGAGGTTGTCGGCCGTACGCGGCTTCGCGTCGGCAACTGCTCCCGCCCAGAATTCCAGGGTCGAGTCGTCGGCCAGCTGAGCGTCGACACCGTCCTGGGTCGGCGCGATGTAGCCGAGGGCCGTTGCTCCGGCACTGCCGTCCGCGAGGCACTCGACGATCTTCGCCGATGTCGCGTACCGCGCGGTGTCCTTCTGAACCGGGATGGCGATGAACTCGCCGCCTGTCGGGGCCGGGGCGGCCCCGCCATCGATGCCCGGAACCTGGATCGACAGGTAACCGGCCTCATCGGCCGCTCCCTTGAACCACGAGCCGTTCTCGGCGAAACCGAAGTCGCCGGTCATGAACTCGTCCCAGCTGGTTCCCTGCGTGTTCGACAGCACCGAGTTCGGCGCCAGGCCGTCTTGCACCCAGCCGGTCCAGAGCTGCAGCGCGCTCTCGGCCTCAGACGAGTCGAGCGCCTTCAGGTCGGCGCCCGAGCCCCAGAACCAGGGAAGGAACTGGAACGTCCCCTCCTCCGTTCCGACTGCCGAGAACGTGATTCCCTTGTGGCCCGCGCCCACGACCTTGGTGAGCGCGTCGGTCAACGACGCCCAGTCGGTCACGGCGGATATGTCGACACCTGCGGCGTCGAGCACCTCGGGGTTGTAGTAGAGACCGAGGGTGTTCGCGCCCACCGGAACGCCGTAGACCTCGCCGTCGAGCTCGCCCGCGCTGAGGATGTTGGGCGAGATGTTCGAGACATCCAGACCGTTCTCCTTTGCCGTGGTCAGCAGGCCGGCGTCGGCCAGGGTCGACACCTTCGGGTTGTCGACCATCGCGATGTCGGGCAGGTTGGATGCCGCGGTCGTCAGGTCTTTGACGGTGTCGCCGGTGTTGCCGGAGTTGCGGGTGATCGTGATGCCGAGGTCGTCGGCGCAGGCGTCGATGGCCTGAGCCCACGTCGATGAGGCGTCTCGGTCGGGGTACGGGTCCCACAGCGTGTACGAACCGCCGCCGTCTCCGGTATCCGCGGGGGTGGAGCATGCGGCCAGGGCCCCGACGAGGCCCGCTGCCGCGATGAAGGTTGCCGCCGAACGGCGGCCGTGCGTGGTGATCACGGTATTCCTCTCTGAATAGTGTTCGGGTGGTGCAATCGAACCGGTTCGACAACGGGCGACAGCATGCTCATCGAAGGAGCACGCTCAGGCCGCGCTACCCCGATCGATCAACTCTGGTGCGATGAATTTCACGACGGGAGGGCCGGCCTGGCCCGGGTCGTTGATCCGCCGCACCAACTGCTGGACCGCGAGGCGGCCCAGTGTGTCGGGCGAACTCTCGACCGCTGTGTAAGCGAGCGAGAAGATCCGTCCGAAGTCCTGGCTGTACAGACTGACGACCGAGAGGTCGTCGGGCACCCGGATGCCGCGCGTCTGCAAGATGAGGGGGAGCGTGGCGATCGTCGCGTCGTTGTGCACGATCAGCGCGGTCGCGCCCGGCCGGGCATCGAGGATCGCGTTGACGCGCACGCCGATCGCGGGCTGCTGAGATTCGCCGTAGTAGGTGTGGATGCGGAGCCCGTACCGTCCGGCACGCTCGACCGCGGCATCGCGGAAGCGCCACCCGTACGACCCGCCCCGCTCGAATACGTGCTCGGGCGGGCTGATCAGGATGAGTTCGCGATGGCCCAGTCCATAGAGGTGATCGACCAGCACCCGCGCGAACTCGCCGAAGTCGAGGTCGAACACGTCGAGACCGTCGGAGTGGCCGGGGAGGCCGATCAGCGCACCGGGCTGGCGCGCCTCACGCAGGGTGTCGAGCCGAGGATCGGCGTGCGTGACATCGAGCAGCACCACTCCATCGACCTGGTTCGACGACGTGATGCGCCGTACGCCCGCCGCGGCGTTCGCGTCGTTGACGAAGAGCACGTCGTAGCCCAGCTCGCGGCTGGCGTCGGAGACCGAGCGGATGTACTGAAGCATCGCCGGCGCGAACTCGTCTTGGTGGAACTGCGAGAGCAGCCCGAGGGTCATCGTCTGCGAGGTCGCCAGCGCGCGAGCGCCCGCGTTCACCGTGAAGCCGAGCTCACTGATGGCGTGTTCGATCCGCTCTCGCGTCTCGCGCGAGATGGTGCGCTTGCCCGAGAGGGCGTACGACACCGTGCTGCGGGAGACTCCCGCTGCACGTGCCACGTCCTCGATCGTTGCCATGCC
>JBDTQN010000198.1:0-5225 GCA_039932215.1 Pseudolysinimonas sp.
TGAGATCGCCACACGCAGCCGCGGCACCCCCCGCATCGCGAACCGGCTGCTGCGCCGGGTGCGTGATTACGCGCTCGTTCACCGCACCGACGCTGACCTCGAGACCGTCAACGCGGCGCTCGATCTATACGACGTCGATGCCCTGGGGCTCGACCGGCTCGACCGGGCGATCCTGGATGCCGTGGTCACCCGGTTCGAGGGCGGTCCCGTCGGCCTGAACACGCTCGCGGTCTCGGTCGGCGAAGAGCCAGAGACCATCGAATCGGTCGTCGAACCCTTCCTGGTGCGGATGGGCATGCTGAGCCGCACCCCGCGTGGGCGTGTGGCGACACGCAAGGCATGGGACCACCTCGGTGTGCGGCGACCAGACCGCGGGACACTCTTTGACGATGACGTATGATTCAGGGGTTCCCACACCCTTTTGGAAGGCCTTCGTTCGCCCATGATCTCCACCCTCGCGCACTTGCCCCTGGGCGCCGACCCGTCAGCCACCCCCGCACCCGCAGGCACGATCCTCGGGTTCGATCCGCTGACGATCGGACTTTTCGCTCTGCTCGCCGTCGTGATCGTCTTCATGTTCCGCAGCTCGCGCAAGCGCCGCGCTGACGCCGAGAAGCTGCAGACGCAGATGGTTCCCGGTGTCGAGGTCATGACCACCCACGGCATCTACGGCACCCTCGTGTCGGTCGATGATGAGAGCAACGAAGCGATCATCGAGACCACGCCCGGCACCAAGCTGCGCCTGCACCGCCAGACCCTGGCCCGCGTGGTCGAGCCCGACGTCGCCGTCACCGATGAGCAAGAGCTCGAGGCCGAATCCGGCGAGATCACCCCGGCATCCGACCCCGCGTTCGGCGAGCGCACCGACGACACGAAGCCGAAGCGCGCCCCGCGCAAGAAGCCCACCGAGTAGCGGTTACCCTTGGATGCTGTCCCGGCTGACCGGGACAGCGGAGCCGCGCCGAGTGCGCGCCCGCCCTCTTTTCACAGAAAGCAGAGCCGCCCCGTGGCAAGGAGTTCGACGCCGGTCCGCAAGGCCTGGAGATCCCTCGGCTGGCTGGCTGCGATCATCGTGGTGCTGCTCGGTATCCAGACCGCCGGTGCCCTGTTCGCCGGGTGGAGCTGGACTCCGAAGCTCGCGCTCGACCTCGAGGGCGGCACGCGCATCGTGTTGCAGGCTCAGACCGCCGAAGACCAGACGGTGACGCAAGAGCAGCTCGAGCAGGCCGTGTCGATCATCCGGCAGCGCGTCGACGCGTCGGGTGTCTCTGAGGCAGAGATCAGCACCCAGGGAACCAGCAACATCGAGGTGCTGATCCCGGGCACGCCTGACAAGGCAACCCTCGAGAGGCTCCAGTCGTCGTCGAAGCTGGAGTTCCGGCCGGTGCTGATTGCGGGTGCGCCCACCGCAGACACGTCGGGCGACGGCAGCACGCCTACCCCGACCGAGTCGGCCACGCCCACACCGACGCCGACCCCCTCCGACTCGACGCCGGCGCCCACTCCGACGGACGGTAGCGATCCCGCGTACATCACCCCCGAGCTGCAGGCCGCCTACGACACCTTCAACTGTGACGACGTCGTCGCAGCCGAGGCGAACGTCGCGCCCGCCGACGAGCCGCTGATCACCTGCCAGAGCGACGGCTCAGAGAAGTTCATCCTGGGCCCGGTCGAGGTCGACGGCGCCGAGATCACTGACGCGTTCAGTGGCCAAGAATCCGGCAGCAACGGCGTCAACACGGGACGCTGGGCGGTCAACCTGCGCTTCACCGCGAAGGGCGGCGCCGACATCAAAGCGCTGTCGACCCGCATCATTTCGCTGCCCGATCCGCGCAACCGTTTCGCCGCCGTGCTCGACGGATATGTGATCACCGCTCCCGTCGTGCAGGGTGCCACCGATCAGCCGTCGATCACCGGCACGTTCACCCAAGAGACCTCGACGGCGCTCGCGCAGCAGCTCAAGTTCGGCGCGCTTCCGGTCAGCTTCGTCGTGCAGACCCGCGACTCGGTGTCACCGACGCTGGGAAGCAGCCAGCTGCAGAGCGGCCTCCTGGCGGGTCTCATCGGCCTGATCCTCGTCGTGCTGTACTCGTTCTTCCAGTACCGCGCGCTCGCCTCGGTCACCATCGCGTCGATCGTCGTCGCCGCGATCATCACCTATCTGGTGATCTCGATCCTGAGCTGGCGCGAGGGTTATCGGCTGTCGCTAGCCGGTGTCGCCGGACTGATCGTGGCGATCGGCTTCACCGTCGACTCCTTCATCGTCTACTTCGAACGAATACGTGACGAGTTGCGCGACGGCAGGGGTCTGGTCGGCGCGGTCGAGGCCGGCTGGAAACGCGCGCTGCGCACCATCTACGCCGCGAAGGGCGTCAACCTGCTCTCGGCCGTTGTGCTGGGTCTCGTCGCGGTCGGTAGCGTCAAGGGCTTCGCGTTGACCCTCGGTATCACGGTCGTCATCGACGTGCTCATCGTCGTGCTGTTCACGCACCCGATGATGCAACTCATCGCGACGACGCGGTTCTTCTCCAGCGGACACCCGCTCAGCGGACTCGACCCCGACGCTCTCGGCGCGGTCTATCGCGGTCGTGCGGAGTTCCGGGTGTCGACGGAGGCCCGCCGCGCGGGCGCCAACAGAGAGGCCGGTCGCCGTCAGACGATCGCCGAACGCCGGGCAGCGGAACTCGAGGCCGCGACGGCCGCCGCGACACGAGCCGCGAAGGCGGACGAGGCGAAGGCAGCGAGATCGGCATCGGGAGGCGGTTCCAGCAAGCGAACCGGCTCCAAGAAGAAGGGCAAGCGCTGATGGCGAGCGGGCTGACGAAGTTCGGCAACGACCTCTACACGGGTGAGCGCAACGTCCCGTTCGTGCCGCTGCGCCGCATCTGGCTGACCATCGCCGCGGTGCTGATGCTGGCTGCGATCGCGGTGCCCTTCATCCGCGGTGGGGGAGACTTCGCCGCGGGATTCAACTTCGGCATCGAGTTCCGGGGCGGGTCGCAGTTCCAGGTCGCCGATGCTTCTTCGGTCGACAGCGAACTCGCGATCGACGCGGTTCACAGCGTCGCCCCCGACGTCGATGTGCGCGTGACCACGGTAGGGACCGACGGTTTGCGCGTGCAGACCGACCAGCTCAAGGACGACGCCGTCACTCAGCAGGTCACCGACGCTCTGAAGGCCGCGTACAACACCGACACGGTCGACGACTCGTTCATCGGCGCGAGCTGGGGTGCCGACATCACCAGGCAGGCGCTGATCGGCCTCGGGGTCTTCCTCGCCCTGGCGGCGATCCTGATGGCGATCTATTTCCGCACCTGGAAGATGTCGGCCGCGGCCATGGTCGCGTTGCTGCACGACCTCGTGATCACTGTCGGCGTCTATGCGGCGACCGGTTTCGAGATCACCCCGGCTGCGGTGATCGGCTTCCTCACGATCCTGGGCTTCTCGCTCTATGACACCGTGGTGGTGTTCGACAAGGTGCGCGAGAACACGTCTGAGATGGGTGACGACTCGACACGTACGTTCGCCGAGACGGTGAACCTCGCCGTCAACCAGACGTTGGTGCGGTCGATCAACACCGGTGTGGTGGCGGCACTGCCGGTTGCGGCGATCCTGTTCCTGGGTTCGTTCGTGCTCGGGGCCGACACGCTGCGCGATATCTCGCTGGCCCTGCTCGTCGGCACCCTGATCGGCACGTATTCGACGCCGTTCGTCGCGTCGCCGTTCTACTCGCTGCTGCGTGAGCGGGAGCCGCTGATCGCCGCGCGCGACAAGAAGACCCTCGCTCTGCGCGCCAAGAGCCTGTCTTCGGCAAGCGTGTAGTTCGAGCTGCATAGTTCGACCGGTCTTGCGCCCACAGCGGACCTGTCAGCGTCGCCGCGTCGCCCCTCGTAGACTTCAGCAACGAGTGCGGGAGGTGACGCGGTGACCGAGACACAGGTACCCAGTACCGCCACGCTGCGCACGATTCTGCCGCGTCTGTTCTCGCGTGCGCAGCCCACCGGTGCGGTTGACCGGCTGCTGAAGACGGTGCGCGCCCACCATCCGAAGGCCGATGTCGCGCTGATCGAGCGTGCGCTCGCCGCCGCCGAGAAGGCGCACCGGGGTCAAACCCGGAAGAGCGGCGAGCCGTACATCACCCACCCGGTCGCGGTGGCGCAGATCCTCGCCGATCTCGGCATCGGGCCCAAGACGCTGGCGGCCGCGTTGCTTCACGACACTGTCGAAGACACCGACTACACGCTCGACCTGGTGCGGGCGGACTTCGGCGATGAGGTCGCGATGCTCGTCGACGGGGTGACCAAGCTCGACAAGCTGAAGTACGGCGACAGCGCGCAGGCAGAGACGGTGCGCAAGATGGTCGTCGCGATGTCGAAAGACATCCGCGTGCTGATCATCAAGCTCGCCGACCGGCTGCACAACGCGCGCACGTGGGGCTTCGTGCCGGCGGAATCGGCGCAACGCAAAGCCCAGGAGACCCTGGAGATCTACGCTCCGCTGGCGCACCGCCTCGGCATCCAGACCATCAAGTGGGAGCTCGAAGACCTGAGCTTCGCCGTGCTCTACCCGAAGCTGTATGTCGAGATCGAGAGCCTGGTCAAGAACCGCACGCCTCAGCGCGAAGAGTTCGTGCAGCAGGTCATCGACGACATCAACGACGACCTCAAGTCGGGCAAGATCAAGGGCCAGGTCGTCGGCCGGCCGAAGCAGTACTACTCGATCTACCAGAAGATGGTGTCGCGCGGTCGCGAGTTCGCCGAGATCTACGACCTGGTCGGCATCCGGGTGCTGGTGAACAACATCCGTGACTGTTATGCCGTGCTCGGCTCGATCCACGCCCGCTGGAACCCGATCCCGGGTCGCTTCAAGGACTACATCGCGACACCGAAGTTCAATCTGTACCAGTCGCTGCACACGACCGTCATCGGGCCGCAGGGGCGGCCGATCGAGATCCAGATCCGCACTCACGAGATGCACAACCGCGCCGAGTTCGGCGTGGCCGCGCATTGGAAGTACAAGGAGCGGATGAACAACGGCGGGAAGGTCGACGATAAGTCCGCCGGCCAGGACACCGAGATGGCGTGGCTGGCGCACATCTCTGACTGGCAGTCCGAGACGGCCGACCCGGGCGAGTTCCTCGACAACCTGCGCTTCGAGATCGGGGCCAAAGAGGTCTACGTCTTTACTCCGCAGGGCAAGGTGATCGGGCTGCCCTCGGGCGCGAC
>JBDTQN010000199.1:0-5219 GCA_039932215.1 Pseudolysinimonas sp.
ATTGGAGGCTGTGGCGATCGCCGTCATGAGGTAGCGATGCTCTGCCTGTGAAACTCCTGATTTCTGGTACGGCTGCCCCGTGGGCACGAAAACGACCTCATCGAGGTCGAAGCTGCGCTGCACTTCGCTCGCCGCCGCGAGGTGGCCGTGGTGGATCGGGTCGAACGTTCCACCCATCACGCCGATGCGGGGGCGTCGAACGGCGTCGGTCACGGGGGCGAGATCCGGAGGCGGCGTGAGCCTAGTGCTGGCTGCTCTGGTGGTCGTTACCGGGGGTCTTGTCGCTGTGACGGTTCGCCACGTCGCGGTAGCTCCACGAGATGAGCGCCAGCACGATGAACACGCCGGCGGCGATGCCCGCGAAGGCGGCCGGCGGCATGATCAGCGGGGCGAGCTCTTCTTCGTGTTCGGCGAGGACCAGAGCGAGCGAAAGCATGCTGTCAGCCTAGCCCCGCACCTGTCCGGAACCGCGCACGATCCACTTGGTGCTTGTCAGTTCTGCAAGACCCATCGGCCCACGTGCGTGCAGCTTCTGTGTCGAGATGCCCACTTCCGCCCCGAACCCGAACTCGCCGCCGTCGGTGAACCGCGTGCTGGCGTTCACCATCACGACGGCCGAGTCGACCTCGGCCAGGAACCGTTCGGCCCGCTTCATGTCGTTGGTGACGATCGACTCGGTGTGGTGGGTCGAGAAGCGCCGGATGTGTTCCAGGGCGCCATCGAGGTCGTCGACGACGGCGACCGAGAGGTCGAGACTCATGTGCTCGGTGGCGAAATCCTCGTCGGTGACCGGCTCGGAGTCGGGGAAGATCGCCCGCGCCCGCTCATCGGCGTGCACCGTCACACCTTCGGCGCGGAGGGCGGCGAGCACCGGCGGCAGCAGCCGCGCAGCCGAACGCGAGTCGACCAGCAGCGTCTCGAGCGCGTTGCAGACGCTCGGTCGCTGCACTTTGGAGTTGACGGCGATATCGATGGCCGACTGCTCGTCGGCGCTCTCGTCGAGGAACAGATGCACCACTCCCGCGCCGGTCTCGATGACGGGCACCTTCGACTCCCGCACCACCGCGTCGATGAGCTGGGCGCTGCCGCGCGGGATGAGCACGTCGACCAGCCCGCGCGCCTGCATGAGTTGTGTAGCCCCCTCGCGGCCGAACTCGTCGATGGTCTGCACCGCGTCGGCGGGCAGCCCGGCGCTCTCAAGCGCCTCTTGCAGCAGCTCGACGAGCACGCGGTTCGTGTTCTCGGCCGCGCTCCCCCCGCGCAGCACCACGGCATTGCCGCTTTTCAGCGCCAGCGCCGCGATGTCGATCGTGACGTTGGGGCGTGCTTCGTAGATCGCCCCGACGACTCCGAACGGAACGCGCACCTGGCTGAGCTGGAGGCCGTTGGGCAGGGTCGATCCGCGCACGACTCCGCCGACCGGGTCGGGGAGGGCGATGATCTCGCGCACCGCGGCGGCCAGCCCGGCGAGCCGGGCTGCATCCAGGCGCAGCCGGTCTTGCAGGCCGGCGCTCAGCCCACTCTCGCGGCCGTTGGCCAGGTCGAGCTCGTTGGCGGGCGGGATGCGGTCGGCACCGTTCTCGACGGCCGTCGCGATCGCTTCGAGCCCGGCATCTTTGGCACCGGATGCCGTGATGGCCAGCACGATCGAGGCGGCACGGGCGGCGCGCAGCTTGTCGTCGAGCGTGCGGGCGGTGGCGGTCGTGACCATGCGCCGAGGATACCGTTCCGCCGCGCGGCTCTCACGCGCGCTCGAACGCGTATGGGCGATCTGGGCCCGCCCAAGCCGCGCGGCGGCACAGCTAGCCTGGGGGCAATGTCTCTCCGCACCCCGCGCCCGTGGCTGATGCTCGCGGTCGGGATGCTCGCGCAGTCGGCGGCGAGTGTGGTGCAGTCGGTTCCCGCGTTCCTTATCCCCCTGCTGCACGGCGAGCGCGGCCTGTCGCTCGCCGAGGCCGGGTTGCTGGCGTCGTCGCCGCTGGTCGGCGTGCTGCTGACCCTGGTGCTGTGGGGTGCGGCCACCGATCGCTGGGGTGAGCGCGGCGTGCTCGTCACCGGGTTGCTGCTCACCGCGGCGGGCGTCGCGGGCGCCATCGTTGCGCAGGGCTACGTCGCACTCGGGATCGCGTTCCTGGTGGCGGGCATGGGTTCCGCCTGCGCGAGCTCGGCGAGCGGACGCGTGGTCATCGGCTGGTTCCCGGCCGAGCGACGCGGGTTCGCGATGGGGATCCGCCAGATGTCGCAACCCCTGGGCGTCGCGATCGCGGCGATCTCGGTGCCGGCCCTCGTCGCATCCGGATCGCTCACCCCCGCCCTCGTGTTTGCGGGCTCGTTCGTCGCGGTGATGGCGATCGCGTGTGCCGTGTTCATCGTCAACCCGCCGCGCCCCGAGCGCGCGCTCGATGCCGAGGGCCGGCCCGCGAACCCGTACCGCGGCAACGCGACCCTGGCGCGCATCCATTTGGTGTCGGCGTTGCTGGTGATCCCGCAGTACGTGCTCGGCACCTTCGGGCTGGTCTGGTTGATCGCCGATCAGGGCTGGGATGCCACGGCTGCAGGCGTGCTCGTTGCGGCCGCGCAGTTCATCGGCGCCGTCGGACGCATCGGGGCCGGGATACTGAGCGACCGGGTCGGGAGCCGCCTGCGTCCGCTGCGCTGGGTCGCGATCGCCGGCATCCCGCTGCTGCTGCTCACCGCCGGCGCCGGGGAGCTGCACCTCGCCCCGCTGGTGGCCGCCGCCTACGTGCTGGCGTCGTGCGTCTCGGTCGCCGACAACGGGCTCGCGTTCACCGCCGTCGCCGAGATCGCGGGTGCGCACTGGTCGGGCCGCGCTCTCGGGGCACAGAACACCGGGCAGTTCATCACCGCGGCGCTGGCCGCACCGCTCGTAGGACTACTGATCGGAGTCGTCGGCTACTCGGCGGCGTTCGCCCTGACGGCTCTGGCGCCGGCGGTCGCGGTGCCGCTGGTGCCACGCGACTAGAGCGGCGCGGCTTCGAACCAGGTGCCCGTCGCTTCGCCCGCGAGCGCGGCGGCCACGTTGGCGGCGGAGGTGAGCAGCACGGGTGTACCCGAGGCTGCGGCCAGCTTCGCCGCGGCGATCTTGGTGCCTGCTCCCCCGGTGCCCACGCCCGCAGAGCCGATGTCGCCGAGTTCGACCCGTGACAGGTCATCGTCGAACGGGACGTGCGTGATCGGCTCGGCGCCCGGCTCCGACGGCGGTTTCGTGTACAGGGCGTCGACGTCGCTCAGCAGTACGAGCAGATCGGCGGACACCAGCTCGCACACCAGCGCGGCGAGGCGATCGTTGTCGCCGAACCGGATCTCGTGCGTCGCCACGGTGTCGTTCTCGTTCACGATCGGCAGGATGCGCATGCCGAGAAGCTTCTCCATGGCGCGCTGTGCGTTGCTGCGCGGGGTGGGGTTCTCGAGATCGCCGGCGGTCAGCAACACCTGCCCGGCGAGGATCTTGTAGCGATCGAGACTGGTCTGGTACCGCCACATCAGCACGTTCTGCCCGACCGCGGCCGCCGCCTGCTGCGTGGCCAGATCGTTCGGGCGGCCATCCAGGTCGAGGAACGGGATCGCCGTGGCGATCGCCCCCGACGACACGAGCACCACCTCGGTGCCGCGTGCGTGCGCCGCCGCGAGGGCGTCGACCAGGGGGTCGATCTGCCCGGCGTTCGCGCCGCTGACCGACGACGATCCCACCTTCACGATCACGCGCTTCGCAGCGAGTACCTCGGGTCGTGCTGCGTTCACTCGTCGTCCTCGAGGGTGTCGCGGTTGTAGGTGCCGGCGTCGTCGTTCCAGAAACCGCCCTGGCGCTCCTCGAGGTCGGCTGCGCGCGCGGCCGACTTGGCATCCATGCGGGCCAGGTATTCTTCGCGGCGCTGCTTGCTGGTGGGCCGGTTCGCCTCGTCGAGGCGGGGATCGGTGCCGCGTGGCGCGGTCATCAGCTCGGCCGCGGACGTCAGCGTCGGTTCCCAGTCGAACACCACGCCGCTGCCCGCCCCGATCATGACGGCCGAGCCCGGCACCGCGCCCTGCTTGAACAGTTCGTCTTCGACACCGAGCTTCGCGAGCCGGTCGGCGAGGAAGCCGACAGCCTCGTCGTTCTCGAAGTCGGTCTGCTGCACCCAGCGCTCGGGCTTTGCGCCCAGGATGCGGAACAGGGGCTCGGTGCCGCCCTCGAGCTTCACGACGAACTCGACCTCGTTGACGGCGCGCGGCCGCAGAACGATACGCGGCTTGTGCTGCGCGGCGAGCAGCTGCGCGGCGCGGTCGGCCTCGACCAGTTCGGCGAGCGCGAACGACAGCTCGCGCAGCCCCTCACGGCTGATCGCCGAGATCTCGAACACGCGGTATCCGCGTTCTTCGAGGGCCGGGCGCACCATGTCGGCGAGTTCGCGGGCGTCGGGCACGTCGATCTTGTTCAGCGCGATCAATTGCGGGCGCTCGAGCAGCGGAACCTGGCCCTCGGGCACCGGATAGGCGGCGAGCTCGCCCAGGATGACGTCGAGATCGGTGAGCGGATCGCGGCCGGGTTCGAGGGTGGCGCAGTCGAGCACGTGCAGCAGCGCCGAACAGCGTTCGACGTGACGCAGGAACTCGAGGCCCAGACCCTTTCCTTCGCTAGCGCCCTCGATGAGGCCGGGCACGTCGGCGATCGTGTACCGCGACTCGCCAGACTCGACGACGCCGAGGTTGGGGTGAAGCGTCGTGAACGGGTAGTCCGCGATCTTCGGCTTCGCGGCGCTCATGGCCGCCACCAGGCTCGACTTGCCGGCGCTCGGGAAACCGACCAGCGCGACATCCGCCACCGTCTTCAGCTCGAGCTGCACGTCGCCGTCCCAGCCCAGCGTGCCGAGCAGCGCGAAACCGGGCGCCTTGCGCTTCGAGTTCGCGAGTGCGGCGTTGCCGAGACCGCCCTGGCCTCCCGGGCCGACGACGAAGCGCATGCCCGCCTCGTCGAGGTCGGCGAGTTCGGTGCCGTCGGGGTTGGTCACGACCGTGCCGACCGGCACCGGCAGTTCGAGCGGTTCCCCCGCGTAGCCGGCGCGGTGGTCGCCCATGCCGGGCCCGCCGTTGCCGCTGGAACGGTGAGGCCCGCGGTGGTACGCGAGCAGGGTCGTCACCTGCGGGTCGGCGAGCAGCGCGATGTCGCCGCCGTTGCCGCCGTTGCCGCCATCAGGGCCAGCGAGGGGCTTGAACTTCTC
>JBDTQN010000200.1:0-5202 GCA_039932215.1 Pseudolysinimonas sp.
CCCGTTGGCGATCACCGCGATCACCAGCGCGCCGATCGCGGCGTGCACGAGCCGGCCGCGTCCACCGAACAGCGAGACACCGCCGACGACCGCCGCAGCGACACCGCTCAGCACGATCTGGCTTCCGGATGCCGCGGTGACGACGCCGATGCGGCTGGCGTCGAAGATGCCCGCCACGACCGCGAGGCCCGAGCAGACGATGAACGCCGTGATGCGGATTCCCGCGACCCGGATGCCCGCGCGCCGCGCGGCCTCGGGGTTGCCACCGACCGCGTAGAGGTGTCGGCCGAAGCGGGTGCGGTCGAGCACGAACGTGCCGATCCACAGGATCGCGATCGCGAACGGCACGACGATCGGCACACCGATGATCTCGTCATGGGCGATCGGGACGCCGTTGAGCGTTCCGCGGTTGGCGGCGCGGTCGACGCTCATGAGCGCGACGAACAGACCGCCGGCGACGGCGATCGCGGCGATCCGGAACACCATCAGCAGCAGCGGCCGGTTGGCCACCCCCGCCCGGGTGCGGCGCCAGCGGTCGAAGATCGCGATGCCGATGGCGATCAGGAGGGCGATGACCAGCATCGTCCAGCCCAGCCAGACCGGCAGGTTGCGGTTCATGATCGCGTTGATCTCGGGCGTCTCGATGCGGTACGCACCGCCACGGCCGATGATCAGCAGCTGCAGGCCCTGGAATCCGAGGAACAGGCCCAGGGTGACGACGAACGACGGGATGCCGACACGCGCCACGAAGAAGCCGATGAAGGTTCCGATGGCGAGACCGACGGCGCCGGCGATGATGAGCGCGACGATCCAGTTGAGGTGCGAGTTGTGCACCAGCACGACGAAGGTCGCGGCGCCGACACCGGAGGTGACACCGGCCGACAGGTCGATCTCGCCGAGCAGGATCACGAACACCAGCGCGACGGCCAGGGTCATCAGGGTCGCACTCTGGGTCAGCAGGTTCGCCAGGTTGAGCGGGGTGAGGAACTGCTGGCTCAGGAAGGCGAACAGGATGACGAGCACCAGGAACCCGCCGAGCGCGGGCAGGGCCCCCATCTCGCCCTGACGGAGGTTGCGGAAGTAGGCCAGGAACTGGTCTTTGATGTCGCCTTCGTGCCCGCTGCCGATGGTCGGGGGCGGAGTGGCCGGGGTGCTGGTCATGCCTTCGATCCTTCGTAGGTCTTGATGCCGGTGATGTAGCCGACGACGTCTTCGTTGTTGGTGTCTTTCGCCTCGAGGGCGGCGACCATCTTGCCGAGGTACAGCACGCTGATGTAGTCGGCGACCTTGAAGACGTCGACGAGGTTGTGGCTGATCATGATGACCGCGACCCCACTGTCGGCGAGCCGGCGCACCAGGTTGAGCACCTGCTCGGTCTGTGCAACGCCGAGGGCGGCGGTCGGCTCATCAAGGATGACCACCTGCGCGTCCTTGAGCACCGAGCGCGCGATCGCGACGGTCTGACGCTGACCACCCGACAGCGACGACACCTTCTGACGCACCGACTTGACCGTGCGCACCGAGAGCGACTGCAGGGTCTCGGAGGCCTGGCGCTCCATGACACCCTCGTCCATGGTGCCGAAGCCGATCTCTTCGCGGCCGAGGAACATGTTCTGCACGATGTCGAGGTTCTCGCACAGGGCGAGGTCCTGGTACACGACCTCGATGCCGAGGGCTGCGGCCTCACGCGGCGTGTGCAGACCGACGACGTCGCCGTTGAAGCGCACCTCACCCGCGTCGTAGGGCTGCACTCCGGCGAGGCCCTTCACCAGCGTGGACTTGCCGGCGCCGTTGTCGCCGACCAGTGCGGTGACCTTTCCCGCGTACGCCTTCAGGTTGACACCCTTGAGCACTTCGACCGGACCGAAGCGCTTCTCGACGTCTGTCAGTTCGATGACTGGCACATCCATGCCGGTTTCCTTCCATCGTCCGGACGTCGTCGTCCGGGAGAACCAGTGTGGCACGGGGGATGTGCCACAGAGTGAGTGGGATTTTCATAGAGAAAGAGGGGCTCTGCGCCGACCGGTGAACGCGCCGACGCAGGGCCCCTCAAGCGGTTACTGCTTAGCCGACGCCGTGCGCCTCGCAGGCAGCGGCGACCGCGTCGGTGCAGATGTCAGCGGCGCTGGCGTCGCCAGCATCCACGACCTGCTGCACCTCGTCGGGGCCGACGAGAACCGGAACCACCGCGATGTACGGGGTGCCGTCCTCGAGCTCCTTGTCGATGGTGCCGACGTCTTCGCCCTTCAGGATCTTGATGGCGAGGTCAGAAGCGGCCTCGGCCTCGAGCGTGAAGGGCTTGTAGACCGTGGCGGTCTGCTTGCCCAGGAGCACGTTCTGCAGACCGGCGATCGACGCGTCCTGGCCCGAGACGGGCAGGGTCTTGCCGTTCTTGTCCAGAACCGCGATCACCGCGGCGGCGTTGGTGTCGTTAGCCACCCAGACCGCGTCGATGTCGCCGCCCAGGGCGGTGTAGGCCTGCTCGAACGAGGTACCGGCCGTGGGGCCGTCCCAGGTTCCGGGGGTCTCGAACACCGGGACGATGCCGGCGGCCGACATGACGGCGTCAGCACCGTCGTGGAAGAACGCGGCGTTGCCGTCGGTCGGGTCTCCACCGACGTAGACGACCTTGGCGGTGGCCGGGTCCTTACCTGCAGCGGCGAGGCCGTCGAGGATCGACTGGCCCTCCAGGCCACCCACGGCCTCGTTGTCGAACGAGACGTAGTAGTCGGAGCCGGACAGCGGGCGGTCGTAGGCGATGACCGGGATGCCCTGGTCCTTGGCCTTGGCGGCGACAGCGACACCTGCGTCGTTGAAGTTCACCAGGATCATGACGCCACAGCCCTTGGAGAGCTGCTGGTCGGCGATGGTCGCGTACTTCGACTCGTCGCCTTCGGCGTTCTGGATGTCGGATTCGAAGCCGGCAGCGGTGAACGCGGCCTCGAGGGCGGGACGGTCACCCGACTCCCAGCGCGGCGACGACGCCGTGTCGGGAAGGATGATGCACGCACGGGCAGCGGTGTCTTCGCCGCCGCCAGCAGCGGGGGCGGAACAGCCAGCCAGAAGCATCGCCGAAGCGGACGCTGCGACGGCGATTGAGATCAATGAAGACTTCTTCACGTCACTCCCTTTCTCTGTGGTGTGAGGTGGAACCCCTCAGGTACGGCCGTCAGCTTTGATCGGCAGCAGGTCGATTGTGCATGAGTTCATTGCTTGAAGGAAACGAATTGGGTCGCGATCGGATAACGCTTTGGTAACACGACCCACGCTCCATCTCTTGAACACTGAATTTGCAGTGCTCCCCGCGAAATCGGGGTCGCCGCTAGAGTGTCCGATGTGGCCAGCCGTAACCCAACGCCGGGTTCGCAGACTTCACTGCGCGAAGCCAATCGCGCGCGCATCGTCGATTCGCTGAAGCACCACGGCCACCTCACCCAGGTCGAGCTGGCAGGCGCCACGGGCCTCTCGCCGGCCACCGTCTCGAACATCGTCAAAGAACTCTCGGGCGCCGGACTGCTCACCACCTCGATCACGTCGCGCAGCGGACGACGGGCCATCGAGGTCAGCCTCGCTCGCCAGGTCGGGCTGGTCGCCGGGTTCCACTTCTCGAGCCGCCACCTGCGCGTCGCCGTCTCGGATGTGGGCCGCACCGTGGTCGCCGAGAACCACATCCCGCTCGCGCTCGACCACCGCCACGACCGCGAACTCGACCGCGCGACCCTGCTGCTCAGCGACATGTTGCAGTCGCTCAACGCGGGCTTCCCCGACGTGCTCGGTGTCGGCGTGGCCCTGCCCGCCCCGGTGGATGCCACCACCGGGATGATCTCGACGCCCGGTCTGCTGCGCGGCTGGGAAGGCGTCCGCATCGCCGAGGCCCTCGAGAACAGGATCGAACGCCCCGTGTTCGTCGACAACGAGGCCAACCTGGGCGCGCTCGCCGAGTCGCGCGCCGGTGCGGCCCGCGGCACCCGTGGCGCGGCGTACATCCGGGTCGGGCACACCATCAGCGCGGGGCTGCTCATCGACGGGGCCGTTTTTCGCGGGGTGACCGGCAAGGCGGGACAGATAGGCCACGTCACGATCGACGAGAACGGGCCGATCTGCAAGTGCGGCAGCCGGGGGTGCCTCGACACCCTCGCCGGCGGGCCCGCACTTCTCGAACTCTTCCGCGACGACCCGAGCGTGCAGCGCATCCGCGACCTGCTGCTGCGCGCCGAGGCCGGAGACGCCAGCTCGCGCCGCGTCATCGCCGACGCGGGCCGCCACATCGGCATCGCCGTCGCGAGCCTGTCGAACCTGTTCGACCCCGAGTGCCTGGTCATCGGCGGCGAGCTGGCCCAGGCCGGCGAGACGCTGCTCGCGCCGCTGCGGCACGCGCTCGAACGCTCGGCGCTGGCCGGCGGGCACGGCGTGCCCGAGGTGCTGCAGGGCGAGCTCGGCGAGCAGGCCGAGCTGATCGGGTGCCTGGCGCTCGCCATCGAGAGCGTCGGCATCGACACCGAGGCCCGTGCCGTGACCGCTGTGCCGGTCCGCTCGCTCGGGGGTACCGCGTGATCGCCCGGCTCGTCGCGGGTGTCGTCGCGGGCGTGCTCGCCGCGGGCGCCCTCACCGGCTGCGTCACCAGCGACCCCGACGCGGTCAAGATCGCCCTGCTGCTGCCCGACTCGAAGACCGCGCGCTACGAGACCTTCGACAAGCCGTACTTCACCGACCGCATCAACGAACTCGGGGACGCTGACGGGACGACCTACGAGATCCTCTTTTCGAATGCCGACCAGGACGCCTCGAAGCAGCAGTCGCAGGCGGAAGCCGCCCTGGCATCCGGGGTCTCGGTGCTGGTGCTCGACCCGGTCGACGGAGCAGCCTCGGTCAGCATCGTGGCGGCCGCGAACGCGCAGGGGGTGCCGGTGATCGCCTACGACAGGTACATCTCAGGCGGCGACCTGGCGTTCTACGTCTCGTTCGACAACGACAACATCGGCAGGCTGCAGGCCGCGGCGCTGATCTCGAAACTCGACGACGACGGGGCGGACGGCGGCATCCTGATGGTGAACGGGTCGCCTACCGACAACAACGCGGGCGGCTTCAAGGCCGGTGCCCACGACGTCATCGACGACAGCGGCTATGACATCCTGGCCGAGTTCGACACCCCCGACTGGAGTCCGGACAAGGCGCAGGACTGGGTGGCCAGCCAGATCACCC
>JBDTQN010000201.1:0-5130 GCA_039932215.1 Pseudolysinimonas sp.
ACAACGGCGGCGGCACCTCGCTCTGGAGCCTGATCATCATCGGCTCGCTCGTCTCGATCATTCCGCTCGTCATCGCCTTCCTGTCTCTTCAGCGCTACTGGCAGGGCGGCCTCTCCCTGGGAAGTCTCAAGTGACCGGCACGTCCAAGAAGCTCACCGCTCGTCTCACCATCGACCCGCATTTCGAGGTGGGTCCGATCGACCGTCGGGTGTTCGGCGGCTTCGTCGAGCACCTCGGCAGGCACGTGTACGACGGCATCTACGAGCCGGGGCACCCGTCCGCCGACGCGGAGGGCTTCCGCACCGATGTGATCGAGCTGGTGCGCGAGCTCGGGGTGTCGACGATTCGGTATCCCGGCGGCAACTTCGTGTCCGGGTTTCGCTGGGAAGACAGCGTCGGGCCGCGCGAGCAGCGACCGCGGCGGCTCGATCTGGCCTGGCACTCGACCGAGACCAACGAGGTCGGCCTGCACGAGTTCTCGGACTGGCTCGAGAAGGTCGGCAGCAACCTCATGCTCGCGGTGAACCTGGGCACCCGCGGCACGGCCGAGGCGCTCGACCTGCTCGAGTACACCAACATCCGCGGGGGCACCGCGCTCAGCCAGCGGCGCATCGACAACGGCCAGACCGATCCGTTCGGGGTGCGGATGTGGTGCCTGGGCAACGAGATGGACGGGCCCTGGCAGCTGGGTCACCGTTCGGCCGACGACTACGGCAAGCTCGCCTCGCGCACCGCGAAGGCGATGCGGCAGCTCGATCCGGGCGTCGAACTGGTGGTCTGCGGCTCGTCGAGCGCGCACATGCCGACGTTCGGGGAGTGGGAGCGCGTCGTTCTCAGTCACACCTACGACGACGTCGACTACATCTCGTGCCACGCCTACTACGAAGAGAAGAACGGCGACCTCGGCAGCTTCCTCGCGTCGGCCGTCGACATGGACCACTTCATCGAGACCGTCGTCGCCACCGCCGACCACGTGAAGGCGGTGCGCGGCAGCGACAAGACGATCGACATCTCGTTCGACGAGTGGAACGTCTGGTACATCGACCGCTACCACGGCGTCGACAAGATCGAAGGCGTCGACAACTGGCCGGTCGCACCCCGCCTGCTCGAGGATCACTACTCGGTCGCCGACGCCGTCGTCTTCGGCAACCTGATGATCTCGTTGCTGAAGCACGCCGACCGGGTGACCAGCGCATCCCTGGCCCAGTTGGTCAACGTGATCGCGCCGATCATGACCGAACCGGGCGGCCCGGCCTGGCGGCAGACCACGTTCTTCCCGTTCGCCACGACGTCGCGCCTGGCACGCGGTACCGCGCTGTCGGTCAAGCTCGAGAGCCCCGATTACAACACCGAGGTCTACGGAACGGTCCCGCTGATCGATGCGGTCGCGACCCACGATGCGGAAACCGGCCGTACGGCGATCTTCCTGGTGAACCGGTCGCAGGATGCCGAGGTGGCGGTGAGCGTGGACGTGGCGGCGCTGGGGGCGGTCACCATCCGATCGGCGCAGACTCTGGCCGATGACGACAGCTCGGCGAAGAACACGCTGGACGACCCGGAGCGAGTCGGCCTCACGCCGAACACGAGTGCGGAGGCAGGCGACGGAGTGATGGCCGTCGTCCTGCCGCCCGTCTCCTGGACGGCGATCGAGCTCGGATGAGGTGGCCGCGCCCGGCGCTGGCCGCCGTGGGAGTGGCCGCCCTGGCGTTGGTGATGGTGCTCGCGGGGTGCACCTCGCCGCACGCGATGTCGCTCTCCGGCGATCTGCGCGCCCACGACCCCGCCCTCGTGGTGGGAGCAGAGGGCGAGCCGTGGTTCGTGTACTCGACCGGCGATCCGCTGGTCGACGGAGGTGAGCTTCAGATCCGTCGGTCCGACGACGGCGGCGCGACCTGGCGCTACGCCGGTTCGGTGTGGGAGCGCGACGAACGGCCCGCGTGGATCGGCGACACCGTCCGTGGGGTCAGCAACCTGTGGGCGCCCGACCTGATCGAGCACGACGGGCTCTGGTACCTCTACTACGCGGCCTCGACGTTCGGCTCGAACCACTCGGCCATCGGCCTGGCGACCAGTCCGACCCTCGATCCCGCCGACCCGGCTTTCGCGTGGACCGACCGCGGGCCGGTACTGGCCTCCGAGACGAGCGACCCGTACAACGCGATCGACCCCGGCATCGTGGTGGATGCTGCGGGGACCCCCTGGATGGCGTTCGGCTCGTTCTGGGACGGCGTCCACCTCGTCCAACTCGCGTGGCCGGAGGGGCTGCGTGCCGACACCCGCTCGCCGGTCCCGATCGCCGGGGGCAGAACCGGGCCAAACGCGATCGAAGCGCCGACGATCGTCGGCCACGACGAAGCGTATTTCCTGTTCGTTTCGATCGGGTCGTGCTGCCAGGGCGTCGACAGCACCTATGAGATCGCCGTCGGACGCAGCGACGACGTAGGCGGTCCCTATCTGGATCGCGACGGCATCCCGATGCTCGATGGAGGGGGCACGGTGCTGCTCTCAACGGACGGACCGCGCGTGGGACCCGGCGGCGAGTCCGCGTCGGGGCCGTATCTGGGGTTCCACTTCTACGACGCGACGGCCGGCGGAGAGCCGCGGCTGGCGATCGAACAACTGCGGTGGGACGGCGGATGGCCGGTCCTGGCGTGGTAGATGAAGGGTGCTGTCAGTTGCGATTGAACAATCGGATGAAGAAGTTGCCGATCCGGAAGCTGTTGTTGCGGAAGGCTTGCCGCACGTGGCTCTTCACGTGATAGCGCGCAGCCGCGTCGCGGGACTCCGTGACGGCCTTACGGCCTCGGCCTACGATCTCCTTGTCGATGACCCCGGCCAGCACTTCCGACGCGGTCGGGTCGTGATCGAGAGCGGCGAACCACTCCGCGAGTCGAGCAGCATCGAGCATCCCGGTGTTCGCGCCCTGCCCTTGGAACGGCGCCATCGGATGCGCGGCGTCACCGATCAGCCAGACCCGGCCATAGCGGACCGTCGGCAGCGGCTCCCTGTCGAAATAGCGACGGACACCGATCGTCGCCGAATCGGCGGCGGCGGCGATTGATCGCACGAGCTCGTGCCAGTCCGCGGTCTCGGCGCGAAGGTGCTCGACGAGCTCGGCACTCGGTTGTGTCGAGTACGTCTCTGCTTCCTCCGTCGGCATCGTGTACGAGAAATGCACGGTGCCGCCGGGTTGGGGGTAGGCGAAAAACGAGGCGCCGTTGTCCCCGAGCGTCATGAAGTACCCGCCCGCCAGGAGCGGATGGGTCGCCGGCACCGCCGCGTCGCCGTAGATCGCGGTCAACCCGAGGTACCGGGGATCGTCACCGCGGAACGTCTGGCGCGCGATCGAGTTCACACCGTCGGCTGCCACCAGGTAGTCAAAGGTCCGCCGACTGCCATCGGCGAATGAGCAGGTGACGTGGTCGTCGGCGTTCTCGACGCTGACCAACTCGTGTCCGAATTGGATCGTGCCCGGGTCGACCTCGCCCAGAAGAACGGACTTAAGCGCGTTCCGCTGGACGCGATACGTGGTGTACCTGTCTTCGGAGCTCGACGGCAGCGAGAGGAGGGTGCGCCCGCGTTGGTCGGTGAAGTCGAAGCTCCCGACCTTGATGGCGCCCTGAGCGATCAGTGCCTGGTCGAGGTCGAGGTCGCGAAGGACAGACAACCCCGCGTCCCCCTTGATACCGATCGCGTAGCCCTGCGCGCGCTGGAAAGCGGATCCATCCCGTTCGAACAGTTCCACCCGCGAGTCCGGCGCGATCCTGCGCATCGCCGCGGCGAACGTGAGACCGCCTATTCCGGCCCCGATCACTCCGACATTTGCCACGGCCGCGATCCTAGCGTCCGGGTGGTGCGACAGCGGATGGGTGTCGGTTCGACCCAGGGAATATCGCAGTCTCGGCAAGAGCGGCCCGAAGGTCTCCGCGCTCGATGGGCACCATGACGTTTCGCTGCCGTACCTGCACTGGCACCAGGTCGCGAGCGCCGGCAAGCGTCTCGGTCCTGCCGACCTGACCCTCCTGGCGCGTCACCGCGACCAATAGGCTGACGGAATGACGGATGCCACTGAGTCGGAAGCCGCTGACCAGGTCGCCGCGGCCAAGAAGGCCCTCCAAGAGGCGGAAGCCGCTCTGAAAGCCGCCGAGGCGGAGGCCGAGGAGAAAGAGAAGCCGGCCGCAGCATCCGCCGCACCGGCCGAAGGCCCACTCGGCGCGGATGCCATCGCAACCATCGAAGCCGGTTACAGTTTCGACGTCCCGGCGCTCGACATGGGCGCCCTGGTGAACGGCGAGCCGGTGCCGGCTGCCCAGATCCGCATCCCGATCGCCATGGTCAACCGCCACGGCCTCGTCGCCGGTGCCACCGGAACCGGCAAGACCAAGACCCTGCAGGTGCTCGCCGAACAGTTGAGCGCCGCGGGAGTGCCGGTGTTCGCCGCCGACATCAAGGGCGACCTCAGCGGGATCGCGAGCGTGCCCGGCGACCCCGACCCGAAGCTGCTCGCACGCACGCAGAGCATCGGCCAGGACTGGAAGCCTCAGGGCAGCCCCACCGAGTACTACTCGCTGGGGGGCATGGGCGAGGGAATCCCGATCCGGGCGAGTGTCAAAACGTTCGGGCCGCTCATGCTCAGCAAAGTGCTCGGCCTCAACCAGACGCAGGAGTCGAGCCTCGGCCTGGTGTTCCACTACGCCGACAGCAAGAACCTCGAGCTGATCACCCTGCAAGACCTGCGGGCGGTGCTCAACTTCTTGCAGAGTGACGACGGCAAGGCAGAACTGACCGAGCTGGGCGGGCTGTCGAAGGCGACCGTGGGTGTGATTCTGCGCGAGCTGATCACATTCGCCGACCAGGGTGCCGACGTGTTCTTCGGCACGCCCGAGATCGACGTCAACGACTTCTTCCGCATGGCGCCGAGTGTCGACGGCGGCGCCGAGCGCGGGATGGTCTCGCTGCTCGGGGTGCGCAGCGTGCTCGGCAAGCCGGAGCTGTTCTCCACCTTCCTCATGTGGCTGCTTTCGCGGCTCTACGAGACGCTGCCCGAGGTGGGCGACACCGACAAGCCGAAGCTGGTGTTCTTCTTCGACGAGGCGCACCTGCTGTTCAAGGATGCGTCGAAGGACTTCC
>JBDTQN010000202.1:0-5102 GCA_039932215.1 Pseudolysinimonas sp.
CTCGAACTCGAGCCAGGCGCCACGCGACGGGATGATGCGCGCCGAGTAGATGTCCGTGTCCGAGGTCTTGTCGTTCTGACGCTCGAAGTAGACACCCGGCGAACGCACCAGCTGCGACACCACGACACGCTCGGTGCCGTTGATGATGAAGGTGCCCTTCTCGGTCATGAGCGGGAAGTCGCCCATGAACACGGTCTGGGTCTTGATCTCACCCGTCATGTGGTTCATGAACTCGGCGTTCACATAGAGAGGAGCGGCGAACGTCTTGCCGCGCTCTTTGCACTCCTCGATCGTGTACTTCGGCTCTTCGAGCTCGGGCGCGGTGAACGACAGCTGCATCGTCTCGCCGAGGTCTTCGATCGGAGAGATCTCTTCGAAGATCTCATCGAGTCCGGTGGTCTCGGGAACCGAGTCGTTGCCGGCGGCCTTGGCCTCAGCGAGGCGGCCCTTCCAGCCGTCGTTGCCGACGAGCCAGTCGAAGCTCTCGGTCTGCAATGCGAGCAGATCGGGAACCGTCAGCGTGTCGGTGATCTTGGCGAAAGAGAGTCGCGATGCGGTGCGACCGTTCTTGAGGGGCTTCTTACTGGATGCGGAGCGGGCAGCAGCCAAGGAAATACGACCTCCAGAGACCCGTCGGTCTCAGATATGGGTGGGTGGTGAGAAGGCGCCAAACCAACCGCAATATGAAGGCACGAGAACGTGAGGGCGCAAGGGACAACTATAGGTCGAAACGGCGCGCCGTGTCTACTTATTCCTTGACTTAGTTCTGAGACAGGGCTATAAGGCGGATTTCCTCTTCGCCGCCATGGCCGCCAGGGCCTCCCAGATGAGCCGGTGCGCGTTGTTCACGGTGATGTCGGCGTGGTCGTACGGCGGCGCGACCTCCATGATGTCGAACGCCACCACGTCGGTCTCGAGCACGAGTTGCCGCACGATGCGCAGCAGGTCGATCGGGGCGAAGCCGCCGGGCTCGGGGGTTCCGGTCGCCGGCGCGAAGCCGGGATCGAGGACGTCGATGTCGATGCTGATGTAGACCTTGTCGGCCTTCGCCTTCGCGGCCGCGATGACATCCTGCATCACCGCTTTGGTCCCGCGCTCCCAGAACTCCTGCATCATGAAATGGGTGAGCCCGTTGTCGGCCATCCACTTCTGGTCCTCTTCTCCCGGCCAGTAGCCGCGCAACCCGACCTGGATGAAGCGGTCGCCCGGGATGGCTCCCGACTCGATGAGGCGCCGCATCGGGGTGCCGTGGCTGGCGAGGTTGCCGTGCAGCTCGTCGGCGGTGTCGGCGTGCGCGTCGAAGTGCACCATGACGACGTTGCCGAAGCCGTGATGCTCGGCCACCGCGACGCCGGCCGGCCAGGTGATGGAGTGATCGCCGCCGAGGATGATCGGGATGATGCCCCGGCTCGTGACCTCGCGCACCCGTTGTTCGATGGCGGCTTTCGAGAGTTCCCACATGCCGTGGCTGACGATGGCGTCGCCGTAGTCGATGACCTCGAGGTGGTCGAAGATCTCGACCTTGAGGTCGAGGTGATACGTGCCCGGGTCGTACGCGGTCGCCCGCATCGCCCGCGGCCCGAACCGCGCGCCCGGACGGTTGGTCGTGTTGTCGTCCCATGGCGCTCCGACGATGGCGACGTCGGGCTGCCATTCGTCCAACTGGGCGGGCTCGGTGAGCAGGGGTCGCATCCCGAAGGTGGCGGGGCCCATATAAGAGGGAGCGTCGAGCTGCTCGCGCATACTCGGGCCGAGGTCGCGCTTCGGTGCCTCGCGCTTCGGTGCCCCTGGGTTCGGTGCGGTCATGTCAGCACGGTAGCGCGGGGATACGCTCGGACGGTGGCTTCGTCGACGCGTCTTGAGAGCGGGCTGCATGCCGAGATCCGCCCCGACCGGTTCGTCGCGGGTGCGTTCGAGCTCGTCGTCGACGGCACCCCGCAATCGCATGTGAACCTCGACGACCCGACCGACCTCTTCTTCGAGTACATCGTGCGCATGGGTCATGTCATTGACCAGCTCGGGATGCCGGGGCAGCCGCTCACGGCGCTGCACCTGGGCGCGGGGGCGTTCACGATTCCGCGGTACGTCGAGGCGACGCGGCCGGGGTCTCGGCAGCAGGTGCTCGAGCTCGAGCGCGGGCTGGTCGACCTGGTGCGGAGCGAGCTGCCGCTGCCGCGCGGGGCGTCGATCCGCGTGCGCTACGGCGACGCGCGCGAGACGCTCGGCAGACTTCCCGCCGGGCTGCGCGGGTCGGCAGACCTCGTCGTGGTCGACATCTTCGGGGGCGCGCGCATCCCCGCGCATGTGACGTCCCGTGAGTTCTATGCGATCGCCGCCGAGTACCTCGCCCCCGACGGAGTGATGCTGGTGAACGTCGCCGACGGCGCCGGGTCGGTGTTCGCACGCGGACAGGTCGCTACCGTCCGCGACGTTCTCGCCGATGTCGCGCTGCTCGCCGAACCGCAGGTGCTGCGGGGCAAGCGCTACGGCAACTTCGTGATCGTCGCGTCGCCGGCGCCCCTCCCGCTCGAGTGGATGCCGCGGCTGATGGCGGGCGGACCGCACCCGGCCGCGGTCGTCCACGGCCGCGAACTGAAGGACTGGACGGCCGGTGCTCCTGTCGTCCACGACGACTCCGCTGTGGCTTCGCCCCCACCCTCGCGTTCCGTCTTCCAGCTTCGCGGAGGCGGCGGGTAGCGTCGAAGACATGCCCCGATCCGCACCCCTCGCCGCCGGCCTCGCCGCAGGCCTCGTCGCCACCGCGCTTCTTGCCGGGTGCACGGCGCAGCCGCCGAACCCCACCCCCGCGCAGTCCAGTCCGCCTGCCGAGGCAGACGGGGTGCAGCCCTCGGGCAGTCCCATCGACGTGGTGACCGGGCTCGCGGCGCCGTGGTCGATGGTCCGCATCCATCCCGAACAGGCCGACAGCGTCACGCTCGTCAGTCAGCGTGACGACGGCGCGATCCTGCTGGTGCTGCCCGATGGCGGGCTGCAGCAGATCGGCACGATCCCGGGCGTCGTCCACAACGGCGAAGGCGGACTGCTCGGGCTCGCGTACCTCGACGACGGTGACACCGAGTGGCTGTACGCATACGAGACCACCGAGGTCGACAACCGCATCATCCGCATCGAGTTCGGCGACGAGGCGGGGCTGACGAACGAGCCCGAGGTGATGCTCTCGGGCCTCTCGAAGGCCGGCAACCATAACGGCGGGCGCATCGCGTTCGGACCCGACGGCATGCTCTACGCCACCGTGGGCGATGCGTCCAATCCCGACACGGCGCAAGACCCGGCTTCGCTCAACGGCAAGATTCTGCGCATGACGCCAACGGGCGACGTGCCCGACGACAACCCGTTCGACGGTTCGCTCGTCTATTCCTTGGGTCACCGCAATCCGCAGGGCCTCGCCTGGGATGCCGACGGACAGCTCTGGGCCGCCGAGTTCGGGCAAGACACCTGGGACGAGTTCAACCGCATCGAGCCGGGCGGCAACTACGGCTGGCCGGTCGTCGAAGGGATCGCTTCGACAGACTCAGCCACCGAGTTCATCGACCCGTGGGTGCAGTGGGCGACCGATGACGCGAGTCCGAGTGGGCTGACGTACGTCGGCGGCACGTTCTTCATGGCCGGCCTGGGCGGCGAGCGCCTCTGGGCCATCTACGTCGATGACGAGGCCAAGATCGCGGCACCGGTCGAGTGGTTCACCGGGCAGTACGGGCGCATCCGCGACGTCGCGCCCGGCCCCGACGGATCGCTCTGGATGCTGACGAACAACACCGACGGGCGCGGCGGCCCGCGCGACGGCGACGACCGCATCCTGCAGGTTGAGCTCAACCCGCTGGTGGAGGGCTAGTTGGCAGACCTCGACCGCGTTCGCACCTGGGCCGATGCACTCATCCGCCTGCACCTCGACCCGTCGTGGACCTTCGGTTTCGACAACGCCCGCACCCGCGCCGGGCTCTGCAGCTACGACAAGAAACGCATCACGGTGTCGCGGCTGCTGGCGGCGCGCTACGACGACGACGAGATCCACCAGGTGCTGCTGCACGAGGTCGCGCACGCGATCGCCGGAGCGGGTGCCGGGCACGGTCCGCGCTGGAAGAAGATCAGCCGCGACCTCGGCTACGAGGGCAAGCGCCTGCACGGCGGGGCGATCGCCGACGAGCTCGCGCCCTGGATCGGTCACTGCCCGACCGGACACGTGCACTACCGCTATAAACGCCCGACGCGCGTGGTGTCGTGCGCGAAATGCTCGCGGCGCTTCGACCTGAAGTTCCAGATCTCCTGGCAGAAGCGGGACGTCGCTGCCTAAATGTCGGCGGTAACCGGCAGACTCGGTTACATGACGACAGCGCGGTTCACGACGGGCGAGATGATGTACCCGAGCAACGGGGTGCCCTGGTTCTTCGACGCCGGTTCCGACAGCCTCGAGTTCGCATACAGCGGCGACATGGGCCGCGGTGTTCCCGAGTGGGAGCGGCTCGCGACGCCGCATGAGCTCGGCACCTGGCTCGCCACCCGCATCGACCGTGTTGACCCGCACGACGCCACCGATCGCGACCTCTCCGACGCGCTCAACCTGCGCGGCGCTCTGACCGCGCTCTACCTCGCGGCGTCGAAGGGCGACACTCTGCCGGCCGACGCCATCGACACCGTCAACCTGTACGCCGCGACCCCCGACATCCCGCCCGCGCTGGCAGGCGGGCAGAGGCAGGCGGGCGCGGGTCGCATCCGCGTCGGGCAGGTGCTGTCGACGCTGGCCCGCGACGCGGTGCAGATCTTCGCCGCGCCGGATGAGGGCCGCGTCCGCACCTGCGATGACGCCACCTGCCGCATGGTCTTCCACGACGAGTCGCGCACCAACAACCGTCGCTGGTGCTCGATGGAGCACTGCGGCAACCGGGCCAAGGTGCGGGCGCATCGAGAAAGGGCGGCAATGCGCCGCCATGAAGAGAAGGGAAAGCAACTGTGGTGATCGAACACATCAACCCCGAGGGCATGCACGCGAACCCCGCGTTCTCGCAGGGAACGATCGCACCCGCCGGGCGCACCCTGTACATCGGAGGCCAGAACGGCGTCGACGCCGACGGCAACATCATCGA
>JBDTQN010000203.1:0-5077 GCA_039932215.1 Pseudolysinimonas sp.
GGCCGCGCGGGTCATCTCGACGTTGGACGCGGAGCTGCACGAACGCTTCACCGATGTGTATGCCGAAGCGCGTAAGCACAAGGGGATCTCGCGCCAGGCTGCCGCCGACACGGTAACCGATGTCTCGTATTTCGGCACGCTGATGGTGCATCTGGGACTGGCTGACGGGATGGTGTCGGGGGCGAAGCACACGACGGCCCACACGATCCGGCCGGGCTTCGAGATCGTGAAGACGAGTCCGGGCGTGTCGGTGGTCTCGAGCGTGTTCTTGATGGCGCTCGCCGATCGTGTACTCGTCTATGGGGACTGCGCTGTCATCCCGGAACCGACCGTCGAGCAACTCGCCGACATCGCGATCTCGTCGGCCGCGACCGCCCGCCGTTTCGACATCGAGCCGCGGGTGGCGATGCTCAGCTATTCCACCGGCGAGTCGGGCACCGGCGCCGAGGTCGAGCGCGTGCGTGCCGCGACAGCGCTGGTGCGCCAGCGCGCGCCCGAACTGCCGGTCGCGGGCCCGATCCAGTACGACGCGGCCGCGGACCCGACCGTGGGGGAGTCGAAGATGCCCGGCTCCGACGTCGCCGGCCGCGCCACGGTGTTCATCTTCCCCGACCTCAATACCGGCAACAACACCTACAAAGCGGTGCAGCGGTCGGCCGGCGCGGTGGCGATCGGCCCGGTGCTGCAGGGTCTGGCGAAGCCGATCAACGACCTTTCGCGCGGGGCCCTCGTGCGCGACATCGTGAACACGATCGCGATCACCGCCATCCAGGCGCAGGACGTGTCGTGACCCGGGTCTTCGTTCTGAACGCGGGTTCGTCGTCGCTGAAATACGAGGTCCTGGATGCGGAGGCCGGCTCGGTCGTGACGTCGGGCCTGATCGAGCGGGTCACCGATCACTCCGCGGCGCTCGCCGAGGTGCTGGCCGAGCTGGAGGCCGAGGGCATCGACGCGGTCGGCCACCGTGTGGTGCATGGCGGCTCGGTGTTCGCGCGGGCCACACTCATCGACGACGAGGTCGAGGCCGAGATCGACCGACTCGCCGTGCTGGCGCCGCTGCACAACCCGCCCGGCCTGCAGGGCATCCGCGCCGCCCGCGCGGCCCTGCCTTTCATCCCGCACGTCGCCGTGTTCGACACCGCGTTCCACGCCACCCTGCCTGCGGCCGCGTTCACCTATGCGCTCGACGCTCAGGTCGCGGCCGCCCACGGCATCCGTCGCTACGGATTCCACGGCACCTCGTACAAGTACGTGTCGGCGCAGGCGGCGGAGTTCTTGCACAATCCGGATGCCCGCCTCGTCGTGCTGCATCTCGGCAACGGTGCCTCGGCGGCCGCGATCGCCGCCGGCCGCTCGATCGACACCTCGATGGGTATGACGCCGCTCGAGGGTCTGGTCATGGGCACGCGCTCGGGCGACATCGATCCGGCCGTGCTGCTGCATCTGCAGCGGGTCGCGGGCTTTGACACCCAGGCCCTCGACGATCTGGTCAACCGATCCAGCGGCCTGAAGGGCCTCGGGGGCCATGCCGACATGCGGGACCTGCTCGCTGCCGCCGACGCCGGAGACGAAGCGGCGATCCTGGCGTTCGACGTCTACATTCACCGGATCGTCCGCTACCTCGGTGCGTACGCGGCCGAACTCGGCGGGCTCGATGCGCTGGTGTTCACCGCCGGCATCGGCGAGAACTCCGACGTGGTCCGCGCCCGCGCGGTCGAGAGTCTCGGGTTCCTGGGGCTGCAGATCGATCCGGCCCTCAACGCCGTGCGTTCCGACGAACCGCGGATCGTGTCGTCGGGGTCGGTGCCGATTCTGGTGATCCCGACGAACGAGGAGTTGCAGATCGCGCGCGAGACCGTCGCCGTCTTGCGCGGGGAATGAATTCCCCCGCCGGGTGTTGAATGTCGCAACAGAACCGGTGACCCTCCGTATCTCGGTCGTCGCCATCCGGCTCACTCGCTGGAAAGAAGAAGCAGATCATGGATCTGAAACTGGAAGTCGTCGTCCTCCCCGTCTCTGACGTGGACCGCGCCAAAGAGTTCTACAACCGGCTCGGCTGGCGCGAAGACATCGATTTCGTGCACAGTCCCGAGTACCGGGTGGTGCAGTTCACCCCGCCGGGATCCCAGGCGTCGATCATCATCGGCACCGGCATCACCTCGGCCGCTCCCGGATCGTACGAGGGGCTGCAGTTGGTCGTCACCGACATCCTCGCCGCGCGCGAGGAGTTGATCGCGAAGGGCGTCGACGTGAGCGAGGTGTTCCACGACGAGACCGGCATCTTCCATCACGCCGGCACGCTCGGCCGCGTCGCCGGCCCGGATGCCGACCGCGGTTCGTACGGATCGTTCCTCTCGTTCGACGACCCCGACGGCAACGGCTGGATCGTCCAGGAGGTCACCGCGAAGGCGCCGGGACGATGACCACCGACCGCGACATCATCTTGCGGCTGCTGAAAGACACGGCGGCGGCGCACGGCAAGCACGAAGCCGAAGAGCTCGGTGGTGTCTTCGACGAGCAGTGGCCGGAGTGGTATTCCACCTACATGACAGACCGGCTGCACGAAGAGGGCTACCGGCTGGTCGACTCTGCCCCGTAGCCGAGCTCGAACGGGTGGGTGAGCCGCCACCACTGATCGGGCGGCGAGATACCGCTGTCGAGCACGATCGGCACGGTGACCGTGTTCGGCCCGGCGGTCCAGGTGACGCTGCCGACCTCGTCACCCTTCTTGCCGGTGGTCAGTGTCGTCGTCTCCATCGTCGCCGTGATGGGCGTGTCAGACCAGGTGAAGATCGAGGCGTCGGCCTCGAGCACCATCTGCGCCGACTCGCCCCATGGCGTCGTGTACGTACCGACGACCTGATCCTGCTGGCCTACCGGAACGTCGTGGAAGCCCGCCTTGAGGCTGTCGAGCATCGCGATCACGTCGCGGTTCGCGGAGTCGTGTGAGAAGGCCCCCGCCACGACGCCGATCACGGTCAGCGGTTCGGGGGTGCCGACGTCGAGCGTCGCGGTGAACAGCAGGTTGGAGTTGTCGGTCAGCGTGCCGGTCTTCAGGCCGGTGACGCCGTCGGTCCCAAGCAGAGTGTTCGTGTTCGCCATTTCATCGATGCCCGGAACCGCGAGCGCGGGCATCGCCGCGATCTGCACGATCGCGGGGTTGGCCATCGCGATCCTGGCCAAGGCCATCAGGTCAGTCGGCGTGCTCGTATTGCGTGCGTCGATCCCGGTCGGCTCGACGATCCGCGTGCTCGTGAGGCCGTTGGCCGCGAGCCAGGTCTGGGTGGCGCTGACAAAGGCCCCGTTCGAGCCGAACGCCCAGGTCGCCATGGCTTCGGCGTAGTTCGACGCCGACGGGATGAGCATCGCCTGCAGAGCCTGATTCTCTGACATCGTGATGCCGGTCGGCATCGCCGCGATCGTGGCGCCGAGCACGTAGTACTTGTCGTACAGGGCGTGGTCTGTCTTGCTGAACGTGATGTTCGGTCCGGGGTCGTCGGCACTCGCCAGCGGGTGCTTGCTCAGGATGACGAGGGCCGTGATCAGTTTGCTGATGCTGGCGATCGGGCGGGCGTCGTTTCCGCCCGCGGTGGCCCAAAGGCCGCTCGCCTCCGGCGGCAGATAGTCGTCGCCGCCCAGGACCGTGATCGCCGACGCACCCTCTGGTGACATGGCGAGAGTCGCCGGAGCGGGTGCCGCGACCTCCGGAACCTCGCTGGTGGACTCGGCGGCACCCACCGGCGCGGTCAATGTGTAGCCGACATACCCGCCCGTGAGGGCGAGGACGACGACGGTGATGATTCCGCCGATGAGGAGCCCGCGGCGGCGGCGCCGGCGGACCACGCCGGGATCGAGTTCGGGCTTCTCGACGAGCTTCTCGTGCTGCATGAGGTCGGTGAGCTGCGTGACCCCGTCAGAGGGTTCCTGGTACCAACTCATGATGTCGTCCCCGCGGTGATTGCTGAGTTCTCATCATGCGTCATGACTGCCTACAAGTGGAGGGGATGACGGGAATCGAACCCGCGTAATCAGTTTGGAAGACTGAGGCTCTACCATTGAGCTACATCCCCGAAGGTGCCTCGCAAGTCTATGCGAGCCCCGGGGATTCGTTGTCTCACCTCTCGCGTAGCGTCGAGCCATGACCACGGTGGTGTTCATCCAGGGCGGCGGTGCGGGCGCGCGTGACGAAGACGAGCCGCTGGTGGCGAGCCTGCGGCGCGAACTCGGCGATGGCATCCAGGTGGATTACCCGGTGATGCCGAACGAAGACGAACCCGACGAAGAGACCTGGGGTGCGGCGATCGCGACCGCCATCGAGAGTGCTGACGTGGTTGTCGGGCACTCGATCGGCGCCTACCTGCTCGTGCGTCAGCTCGCGACTTCGATGCCGGCGCGCATCCGGTCGCTCCATCTGATCGCGGCGCCGTACCCCGGCGGCGACGCCGACTGGACGTTCGACGGGTTCGAACTGCCCGACGACTTCGGTGCGCGGCTCACCGCGCCGGTGTTCCTCTACGCGAGCGAAGACGACCAGATCGTGCCGTTCGCCCATCGCGACCTGTACGCGGCGGCGATTCCCGGGGCCCAGGTGCGCACCACGACAGGGGGACACCAACTCGGCGACGACCTGAGCGTCGTCGCCGCTGACATCACCCCGCGATAGCGAGTTCGACGTCGGCGTCGTCGATGCGGATCGCGGCGCACGCGTGCGCTTCTTGCCACACCATCGCGAAGAACACGCTCGACTCGATCGGGCCGGTCTCACCGCACTCGAGGCAGCGCGCCTCGAACGCGCGAACCTCCAGGATCTCGATGTCTGCCATGCCAACAGTGTGCGCAGCGGTACCGACATTCTGCGCAGCACACGCCGCTAGACTGTGCGAGGCCTTTTTCCGCAGACCGCGGGGCGTAGCTCAGCTTGGTAGAGTGCCCGCTTTGGGAGCGGGAGGTCGCAGGTTCAAATCCTGTCGCCCCGACTCAACCGAACATCCACCAACACAGGAGTACGACCCCATGGTCTCCACGACCGTCGAGAAGCTCAGCCCCACGCGCGTGAAGCTCAGCATCACCGTCACGC
>JBDTQN010000204.1:0-5062 GCA_039932215.1 Pseudolysinimonas sp.
CCCGCAGGGTGCTGCTGGTGCTGCAGGCGATGGACACCGCCGGCAAGGGCGGCATCGTCAAGCACGTCGTCGGCTCGGTTGATCCGCAGGGCACGCACATCCACGCGTTCAAGGCGCCGACCGATGAAGAGAAGGCGCACGACTTTCTCTGGCGGGTGCGCAACCAGCTGCCCGAGCCGGGCATCATCGGAGTTTTCGACCGGTCGCACTACGAAGACGTGCTGATCCACCGGGTGCGAGGGTTCTCGACGCCCGAGGTCATCGAGGCGCGCTACGGCATCATCGCCGACTTCGAGAAAGAGCTCGTCGCCGCGGGCACCACGATCGTCAAGGTGATGCTGCACATCTCGCCGGCCGAGCAGAAGGACCGGCTGACCGCCCGTCTCGACGATCCGGCCAAGCACTGGAAGTACAACCCGGGCGACATCGACGAACGTCAGCTCTGGTCGCAGTACATGCAGGCGTACGAGATCGCTCTCACCCGCACGAGCACCGACGACGCACCGTGGTACGTCGTGCCCGCCGACCACAAGTGGTACGCGCGCCTGGCCGTGCAGAACCTGCTTCTGGATGCGTTGCGGAGCTTCGAACTGGAGTGGCCGAAGGTGGACTACGACGTCGCCGCCGAACAGAAGCGCCTCGCCGCGTCTTAGGCGAAAGCCTCCACTACGGGCCGGAACTTCAGCTTCGTCTCGGCCAGTTCGCGATCCGGGTCGGAGTCGGCGACGATCCCGGCACCCGCGAACGCGGTGATCGATCCGTCATCACGCACCTCGGCCGCCCGCAGCGCGATGGCCCACTTGCCGTTGCCGTCGGCATCCACCCACCCGACCGGGCCACCGTAGCGGCAGCGGTCGAGCGGCTCCAGTTCGGTGATCAGCGCGAGCGCCGCGTCGCGCGGGGTGCCGGCGACCGCGGCGGTCGGGTGCAGTGCCGCCGCCAGATCGAGCGCGGTCGAACCGTCGCTCAGTGCGCCCTCGACGTCGCTGGCGAGATGCCACAGGTTGGGGAGCTTCAGGGTGAACGGCAACTCGCTCGCCGCGACCCCGCGCGCATGGGATCGCAACGCACCCAGCACGCTCTCGACCGCAAAACGGTGTTCGTCGAGATCTTTCGTCGAGGTCGCGAGGGCGAGGGCCGCCGCGGTGTCGCTCGCGGCATCCGCCCCGCGCCCCGCGCTGCCGGCGAGCACCCGCGCGGTCACGGTGCCCGCGTTGACGCGCACCAGCGTCTCGGGGCTCGAGCCGATGAGGCCGTCGACCGCGAACGTCCAGGTGTCGGGGTAGCCGAGGGCCAGATCGACGAGCACCCGGCGAACGTCGGCGCCCTCGGGCAGCTTGCCGATCAGGTCGCGGGCGAGCACCGCCTTCTCGACTCCGCCCTTCAGGATGCGCGAGATCGCCGTCGCGACCGCCTCGCGGTAGGCGTCGGGGGTCAGCGCGCCCGGATGCAGCATCACGCGGAACTCGGGCCCCATCGCCGTGGCGGCCACCGCATCCGTCGCCCCATCGATACGGGTGACCCAGCTGACGCCGTCGCGGCGACCGACGACGACCCTGGGCACGATCAGCACGCTCGCGCAGGCGGAGTCGTCAGCGAACGAGAACGCGCCGAAGGCCACCAGGCCACTGCCTGAGCGACCGACCTCGTCGCGCACTGTCGAAGCGGCGGCGATCTCTTTCCACGCGGCGGCGGCGTCGCGGATGCGGTCCGGTCCGCGGAACTCGAGCCGGGCCGCCTCACCGAGACCGGCGATGCCCTCGCCGCGGCGCATGAAGAGCAGGGGGTGCTGTGCATCGAGAAGGGGCAGCAGGGAGGCGATCTCGTCGACCTGCTCCGTACCGACATCGAAGGAGAGGGCCGTCACCCCACCAGCCTAGGATGGTATGTCGTGAGCAGGGCCGAGATGGACAAGCAGCCGGACGAGGTCTCCGGCATGTTCGACGACGTGGCCCTTCACTACGACCGCACGAATGCGATCATGTCGGTCGGCAACGCACAGTTCTGGCGCGCGGCGACTGTTCGCGCGGTCGATCCGCGCTCGGGCGAGCGGATCCTCGATGTCGCGGCCGGCACCGGCACCTCGTCCGCCGCGCTCGCTCGCACCGGGGCGACCGTCGTGGCGCTCGACTTCTCGCCCGGCATGATCGCCGAGGGGCGACGCCGCCAGAGCAAGATCGAGTTCGTCGAGGGCGACGCCGAGAAGCTCCCGTTCGGCGACGAAGAGTTCGACGCCGTCACGATCAGCTTCGGCCTGCGCAACGTCGAGCACCCCAAAGTCGCGCTCGCCGAGATGTACCGGGTACTCAAGCCGGGCGGCCGACTCGTCGTGTGCGAATTCAGCAAGCCGCAGCGTGCGCTGTTCCGCGCCGGGTACGCCGCATACATGCGCTTCGTGATGCCGGTCGTCGCCTCCGCCGCCAGCTCGAACAAGGCCGCCTACGGCTACCTGCGCGAGTCGATCGAAGAGTGGCCCGACCAGGGGACTCTGACCCAGTGGATCCGCGGCGTCGGGTTCACGCGCGTCGCGTACCGCAACCTCACCGCCGGGGTGGTCGCCCTGCACCGCGGGCACAAGCCCGAAGACGCGGGAATCCGTGCGTCGACAGCGAAGCGGCGGCAGAAGCGATCGAGCTCGTGAACGTCAGCCCGCCGTTCTCGCGCCGCAGCAACACTCTCAGCTCGTCGCTCGGGCTGGGCGAGAAACTCTTCGCGTCGAGCGCGGAGCGGCACTTCGCCGCCGCCATCGAGCAGGGTCTCGACGATGTCGAGGCGGGCATCCTCGGGCAGATGCAGTTCTCAGACGTGATGGCCGACACCACGAGCCGGTACCTGCTACAGGCGGGTGGCAAGCGGGTGCGCCCCACGCTGACCCTGCTCACCGCGCAACTCGGCGACGGCAACAACCCCGACGTGATCACCGCAGCTCAGGCAATTGAGATCACCCACCTCGCTTCGCTGTACCACGACGATGTGATGGATGAGGCGCAGATGCGTCGCGGCGTCCCCAGCGCGCAGGCGGTCTGGGGCAATTCCGTCGCGATCCTCACCGGCGATCTGCTGTTCGCCCGTGCCAGCAACCTCATCGCCGGGCTCGGCGACCGTGCCCTGACGCTCCAGTCGAACACCTTCGAGCGCCTCGTGCTCGGGCAGCTGCACGAGACGATGGGGCCGCAGAAGGGCGACGACCCGATCGAGCACTACCTCGGGGTGCTGGCCGACAAGACGGGCTCGCTGATCGCAACCGCCGCGGTCGTCGGCGTGATCTTCAGCAACGCCGACGACAGCTACCGCGAACCGGTCGAGCTGTTCGGCGAACGCATCGGCGTCGCGTTCCAGCTCATCGACGACGTCATCGACCTGTCGGCGGAGTTCGAGCAGACCGGCAAGACGGCGGGCACAGATCTGCGCGCCGGAGTGCCGACCCTGCCGCTGCTGTATCTGCGCCGCATGGCCGCCACCGAATCCGGAGCAGCCGATCTGCTCGCCCGCATCGAACGTGATGTGACCATTCTCGACGGAACAGAAGCCAGCGACCCGGCGGCAGGTGAAGACTTCGCCGCGGCGGTCGCCGAACTGCGCGACCACCAGGTGACCCGCGATACCCTCGCTGAGGCGCAGCGCTGGGCCGACAGTGCCGTCGAGGCACTGGCCCCGCTTCCCGACGGACCCGTGAAGAAGGCGCTGACGAAATTCGCCGAGGCGATCGTCGAGCGCTCCAACTGACATAGAAGGAACCCCTTGCCCAAGCTCCGCCTGGCCATCGTGGGAGCCGGACCCGCCGGCATCTACGCCGCCGACATCCTGCTCAAGCACGAGCGCTCGTTCGACGTCTCCGTCGACCTGTTCGATCAGCTGCCCGCACCGTACGGCCTCGTCCGCTACGGCGTCGCGCCCGACCACCCGCGCATCAAGGGCATCATCACCGCCCTGCGCGAGGTACTCGATCGCGGCGACATCCGCATCTTCGGCAACGTGCGCTTCGGCACCGACATCACGCTCGACGACCTGAAGCAGCACTACAACGCCGTCATCTTCTCGACCGGGGCGGTGCGCGATGCCGACCTCGACATCCCCGGAATCGACCTCCCCGGCAGTTACGGCGCCGCCGAGTTCGTCAGCTGGTACGACGGGCACCCCGACTACCCGCGCGAGTGGCCGCTCGAGGCGTCGTCGGTCGCGGTACTGGGCAACGGCAACGTCGCGCTCGACGTGGCGCGCATCCTGGCGAAGCACGCCGACGACCTGCTGCCGACCGAGATCCCGGCGAACGTCTACGACGGTCTCAAGGCATCGCCCGTGACCGACGTCCACGTCTTCGGGCGCCGCGGGCCGATGCAGGTGAAGTTCACCCCGCTCGAACTGCGCGAGCTCGGCGACCTGCGCGACGTCGACATGATCGTGCACGACGAAGACTTCGACTACGACGAGGCCTCGCAGAACGCGATCTCGACGAACAAGCAGGTGTTCGTCATCGACAAGGTGCTGACCCAGTGGCGTCAGCGTCCCGTCGGCGAGGCGTCGCGGCGGCTGCACCTGCACTTCTATGCCAAACCCCTCGAAGTCGTGGCAGGGCCGGATGGGCGCGTCGCCTCGTTCAGCTACGAGCGCACCGAACCGGATGGCGCGGGCGGCGTGCGCGGCACCGGCGAGATCCGCTCGGTCGACGTGCAGGCCGTGTACCGGGCCGTCGGCTACTTCGGGTCTCCGCTCGAAGGTGTGCCCTTCGACGAGAAGCGCGGGGTCATCCCGAATCACGAGGGTCAGGTGCTGGCGCAGGGCGACGAGATCATGCCGGGCGTGTACGCCACCGGCTGGATCAAGCGCGGACCGGTCGGCCTCATCGGCCACACCAAGTCCGACGCGATGGAGACCGTGCGGCACCTGATCAACGACCTCGGCAACTGGTGGCACCCGGACGAGCCCTCGGAGGAGAGCGTCCTGGCGATGCTCGACTCGCGCGGGATCGAATACACCAACCTCGACGGCTGGCACCGCCTCGACCAGCACGAGCTCGCCCTCGGCGAGGCCGAAGGCCGCACCCGGATCAAGGTCGTTCCCC
>JBDTQN010000205.1:0-5059 GCA_039932215.1 Pseudolysinimonas sp.
GGGCCTGACGCGACGCTCGCGCTGCTCGCCGACGCCCCGGCCTGCGAGCGGATGCGCGCAGCGATCGAGGTCACCGGATCCGATGGGGCGCACGGCGAGACCGTCGACTGGACCGCGATTCAGATCGCGGGTGTTCAGGATGCTTCGCTGGCCGAGGCGGTCGGCCTGACGGTGGCGCAGTGGGCGGCGACGACCGGGCAGGATGCGACGACCGCCGCGCTGGATCTGATGCGGGCCGACCGGCTCGGCACCGGCATCCTGATGCATGTCGGCGATGAAGAGAACGTGCAGGCGATCATGCGGCACCCGATGCACTGTGCCGGAAGCGACGGGATTCTGGTCGGCGGGCGCCCGCATCCACGGGCCTGGGGCACGTTCGCGCGCTACCTGGGGCACTACACGCGCGACCTGGGCGTGCTGACGCTCGAGGAGTGCGTGCGGCACCTGGCCGGCACCCCGGCCCGCCGGCTGGGGCTGACCGATCGCGGAGTCGTGCGCGAGGGAGCCGTCGCCGACCTCGTGCTCTTCGACGCCGAAGCCGTCGCCGACCGCGCGACGTTCGACGAGCCGCGCCTGCCGGCGGCCGGCATTGTGCACGTAGTCGTGGGCGGCGAGTTCGCCGTGCGCGACGGGGTGCGCACCGACGTCGCCGCGGGCCGGCTTCTCCGTTCCTGACCGATCACGCCCGACCGGGTGCGGATGTCGGCGGACTTGTTTACGCTGTCCACATGTTGAGTGATCTGCGAGATGGACGGGCCGGCACGGCCCTGCTGCCCGGCGATGCGGGCTGGGGCGAGAACCCCCCGATCTATGTTCCGCCGGGCGATCCGGCCGTCGTCGTGCGGCCCGAGACCGCCGAGCAGGTCGGCGCTGCGCTACAGGCCGCGGCCGCCGAGGGAATCGGCGTCGCCGTACGTTCTGGCGGCCACGGGGGGCGGCTGTTCGACAACAGCGGCACCATGGTGATCGAGCTCGCGCACTTCGACCAGGTCGAGGTCGACGGCACCACCGTGCGGGTCGGAGCGGGCGCCCTGTGGGGCGACGTGGCGAAGGCCCTCGCACCCCACGGCCTCGGGCTCACCTCAGGTGACACGAAGAGTGTGGGCGTCGGCGGACTCACCGTCGGCGGCGGCGTCGGGTGGATGGTGCGCGAACACGGACTCGCGATCGACAGCCTGATCGGGGCCACCGTCGTGCTCCCGTCGGGGGAGGTCGTGCACGCGAGCGCCGACGACGATTCCGATCTGTTCTGGGCACTGCGTGGGGGCGGCGGCAACTTCGGCGTCGTCACGACCTTCGAATTCGAGGCGCACCCGCTCGACGGCGTCGTGTACGGCACGCTCACTTACGGGGTCGATCACACGGCGGAGGTGGCGAAGGGATGGCGCGACGTTCTGCGCGGCGCCCCCGTGGCATTCAACTCGACGTTCATGGCGATGCCGGGGATGGGTCCGGGGATGGAGCCGTCTGTTCAGGTGGCGGTGTTCCATCCGGGGCGCGACACCGACGCGGTCGAGCCGCTGCTTGCGCAGCTGCGAGCGCTGCCGGGTTACCTGAGCGAAGACGTGACCGCACGGGACTACGCCGACGCGCTCGAAGACGCGCACCCGTTCGAGGGCCCGATGCCGGTGATCACCGGTGACACCGCGTTCGTCGACGACCTGACCGACGACGCGGTCGACGTGGTGATGGGCGTACACGGGTCGATCGCCGGGATCCTCGTGCTGCGGTACCTGCGCGGCGCGTTCAACCGGGTCGCGGCGGATGCGATGGCCTGGGGGCACCGCGACGGCGAGGTGATGGTGATGGTTGCCACGTTCCTGCCGCCGGGGTCACCGCGCGAGCAGATCGACGCGGTCCACGCGAAATGGGCGCCGGCACACAGTCTGACCAACGGCACGTACGGCAACTTCTCGCAAGAGATCGGCGACGAGGTGGTCGCGCAGATGTACCCGCCGGCAAACCTGCGGCGGCTGCGTGAGCTGAAGCGGCGTTACGACCCGCAGAACCTGCTGAGCCGAAACCAGAACATCGTTCCGGCGGTGGAGTAGGACCTACAGCCCCATCCGGCGCTGAATCTCTTCGACCTCGTGCTTCGCCTCGGCGAGGCCGAGGTTGGTGTAGCCGCGCCACAGTTTGATCGCCATGATCAGATTGCCGGCGCGCAACGCGTCGACGACGTCGGCCGGCGGAGACCCGACGTCGACCGTGCCGTCGGGCGCGATGCCGTCGAGTTTCACGTAGAGGGCGTCGACGAGGCGCCCGAGACGCTTCACCTCGGCCTGCAGTTCGGCGATGTTCTCGGAGTCTGACGGCACGGCCCCAGTATGCCCGAACGACGAAGGGCCCCCGCCCGGCAGACGCCGGACGGGGGCCCCGCCGAGACAACTACTTCTTGGACTTGCCGTCTTTGCCGAAGACTTCGCTCTCCATGGCGTCGTAGCCCTCTTTCTGCGGGTCGCCGTGCGTGCCGCCGCTGATCGCGTACTCCTCCTCAGGCGACAGCACGAGGCCGTGGCGTCCGATGAGCGCGAACAGGATGACGCCGATGACGAACACCACGGCGATCGCGATGATCGCAGGCAGGAACGTCGGGATCAGCAGGAACCCGATGAACGTCGCCGCCGCGATAACGCCGGCGATGACCGCTCCCCCGATGCCGAGCGGGCTCTTGTACGGACGCGACGCGTTCGGGAACTTCTTGCGCAGAATCACGTACGAGATCATCTGCAGCAGGTACGACAGCACCGCACCCCAGATCGCGATGTTCAGCACGATCGCGCCGGCCGGGCTTCCCGAGCCGCCGGTGGCATCCACGACCACGAGGGCGATGAACCCGATGGCGGCGCCGACGATCAGGGCCACGTACGGCGTCTGGCGCTTACCGGTCAGCGAGAGCGCCTTCGGGTAGTAGCCGGCGCGCGACAGCGAGTACATGTTGCGCCCGTAGGCGAACATGATGCCCTGCAGCGAGGCGAGCAGTCCGAGCAGCGCGAACGCCGCGAGCAGCGCCGCGACCTCCGGAGGCAGGAACGCGCGGAACCCGTCGAGCAGCGGCTCGAGCGAGCCACCCATCGCCGAGGCACCCGTGACGGCCGTGTTGACGAACAGCACGATGACGCCCGAGATCACCAGGGTGATCAGGCCGACAATGCCCGCCTTCGGGATGTCCTTCGCCGGGTTGTGGGCCTCTTCTGCCGCGAGCGGCAGCTCTTCGATGCCGAGGTAGAACCACATGGCGAACGGCAGCGCTCCGAGGATCGCAGTGGCACCGAACGGCAGGAACGTGGTGTTGCCCTCGGTCGGCTCGATGTTCCACAGGCTCGAGAAGTCGACCGCGCCGGCACCGAACGCCATGATCACGAACACGGCGAGGATCGCCAGCGAGATGAACGAGATGATCAGCGCGAAGCGGAACGAGACCGCGGCGCCTGCCGAGTTCAGCGCGATGAAGATGATGTAGAGCACCACCCACCAGATCCAGGCGAGTCCCTGCTCGACGAGGCTGAAGCCCATCAGTCCGCTGGTCACGCCGTCGAGGTACGAGGCGGAGAAGTAGACGATGACCGCGGTCGTCGCGACGTATTCGATCGTCTCGGCGAGGCCGGTGACGAATCCGCCGAAGGGCCCCATCGCCGATCGGGCGAACGAGTACGCGCCGCCGGTGTGCGGTTGCGCGGCCGCCATCTCGCCGATGGAGAAGAGCATGCCGAAGTACATGATCGTGACGATTACGAAGGCGATGATCATTCCGCCGAAGCCGGCGGACCCGATGCCGAAGTTCCAGCCCGAGAAGTCACCCGAGATGACGGCGGCCACGCCGAGACCCCAGAGGCCCCAGACGCCAGCCGTGCGTTTGAGACTGCGTTTTTCGAAGTAGCCCGCGCCGGCCTCGGTGTACGTGGCACCTCCGGAGCGCTTGGTGTCTGCCATCACTGTCCTTTCCAGGGGGGACGGTGGACGCCAGCCAGGAACGACAGCGTCCACGCTTGAATGAGAGAATGGCGTCCATTGGTACCTGGTGTCTACCTTTGGATGTAAACGACCTGTTACAACTGCTGCAGTAGCGAAGCCAGCGATGGTGTGTAATGGTCGGAAATCACGGTCTCGACAGGCTCGACCAGCATGGGAGTTCACATGGGCGTCCGCTCCGGCAATCTCACCCTCGACGAACTCAACGCCCTGATCGACAAGCGCGAGATCGACACGGTGCTGCTGGCGTTCCCCGACATGCAGGGGCGGCTCGTCGGCAAGCGGGTGTCGGCGCGGCTGTTTCAGGATGAGGTGGCGGCTCACGGCGCGGAGGCGTGCAACTACCTGATCGCCGTCGACGTCGAGATGAACACGGTGGCCGGCTACACGCTGTCGAGCTGGGAGACCGGCTACGGCGACATGGTGCTGAAGCCCGACTTCGACAGCCTGCGGTTGATCCCGTGGCTTCCGGGGACGGCGATGCTGATGGCCGACCTCGAGAGCATCGAGGGCGAGCGGCTCGTGCAGAGCCCGCGCGAGATCCTGCGCGCCCAGCTCAAACGTCTCGAAGACCGCGGGCTGACCGCGTTCGTCGGCACCGAGCTCGAGTTCATCGTGTTCGACGACAGCTTCCGCCAGGCGTGGGCGAAGGGATACACGGGGCTGACCCCCGCCTCCGACTACAACATCGACTACGCCGTCCTGGCATCCACTCGCATGGAGCCGCTGCTGCGCGACATCCGCCTCGGCATGGAGGGCGCCGGCATGTACTGCGAGGGCGTCAAGGGCGAGTGCAATCTCGGTCAGCAAGAGATCGCGTTCAAGTACACCGAGGCGCTCGCCACCTGCGACAACCACACGATCTACAAGAACGGCGCCAAAGAGATCGCCGATCAGCACGGCAAGGCGCTGACGTTCATGGCGAAGTTCAATGAGCGCGAGGGCAACAGTTGCCACATCCACCTGTCGGTGCGCGGCAAGAAGGGCGAACCGGTGATGGCCGGCGACGGCGACCACGGCTTCTCGAAGCTGATGGAGCACTGGACCGCCGGCCTGCTCGCCACCATGCGCGAGCTGACGCTGTTCT
>JBDTQN010000206.1:0-5045 GCA_039932215.1 Pseudolysinimonas sp.
CTGAACCACACCGGTTCGCACAAGATCAACAACGTGCTCGGCCAGGCGTTGCTCACCAAGCGCATGGGCAAGAAGCGGGTCATCGCCGAGACGGGGGCGGGCCAGCACGGTGTCGCCACCGCGACCGCCGCCGCCCTGTTCGGCCTGGAGTGCACGATCTTCATGGGCGAGGTCGACACCCAACGCCAGGCGCTCAACGTCGCGCGCATGCGCTTGCTCGGCGCGGAGGTCGTCTCGGTCACGACCGGATCCCGCACTCTGAAAGACGCGATCAACGAGGCCTATCGCGAGTGGGTCACCAGCGTCGAGACCACCAACTACATCTTCGGCACCGCGGCCGGCCCGCATCCGTTCCCGGCGATGGTGCGCGACTTCCAGAAGATCATCGGCGAAGAGGCCCGCGCGCAGGTGCTCGAACTCACCGGCCGGCTCCCGGATGCCGTGGCGGCCTGCGTGGGCGGCGGATCGAATGCGATCGGCATCTTCCACGCCTTCCTCGACGACGCCGACGTGAAGTTGTACGGCTTCGAAGCGGCCGGCGACGGCATCGAAACCGAGCGGCACGCGGCGTCGATCGAGCGCGGCCGCCCCGGCATCCTGCACGGTGCCCGCAGCTATCTGCTGCAAGACGACGACGGCCAGACGATCGAATCGCACTCGATCTCGGCCGGTCTCGACTATCCCGGTGTCGGCCCGGAGCACGCGCACCTGCACGACATCGGCCGCGCCACCTACCTGCCGGCGACCGACACCGAAGCGATGGAGGCACTCAGGCTTCTCAGCCGCACCGAGGGCATCATCCCGGCGATCGAATCCGCGCATGCGCTGGCCGGGGCGCTGAACCTCGGCCGTGAGCTCGGCCCCGATGGCATCATCCTGGTCAACCTCAGCGGCCGCGGCGACAAAGACGTGGCGACCGCGGGCGAGTGGTTCGGCCTGTTCGACGAGGGCGCGGTGCAGTCGTGACCGCCGAGCCGTGGAGCGCCGGTAGCGTCGTCGAGTCGGGTGGCGCCCTGATCGGGTACCTGCCCATCGGGTTCCCTGATCTCGCGACCAGCATCGACGCGGCCGTGGCGCTGGTCGAGAACGGGGTCGACGCGCTCGAACTCGGCCTGCCGTACTCCGACCCGGTCATGGACGGCATCGCGATCCAGAAGGCCGCGCAGGCCGCCATCTCGGCCGGGTTCCGGGTGCGCGACGTCTTCGACGCAGTCGAGGCGGTGCGCGCGCGTGTCGACGCGCCCGTGCTGGTCATGACCTACTGGAACCCGGTTCTGCAATACGGCGTCGATCGGTTCGCCGACACCCTGCGCGACGCCGGGGGAGCGGGGCTCATCACCCCCGACATCACCCCGGATGCCGCGGCCGACTGGATCACGACGAGCGACCGCACGGGACTCGACCGGGTGTTCCTCGCAGCCCCGTCGTCGACGGATGCCCGCATCGCGGCGACGGTTCATGCCAGCCGCGGATTCGTCTACGCCGTCTCCACGATGGGGACGACCGGGGCACGGGCCGACCTGGATGCCGCCGCCCGCACGGTGGTGTCCCGCATCCGGGAGGCCGGTGACGCATCCACCCGCACCTGCGTCGGAATCGGCATCTCGACCGCCGATCAGGTCACCGAGGTGCTCACGTACGCCGACGGCGCGATCGTGGGCTCGGCCCTGGTCACCGCACTCGCCGACGGCGGCGTGGCCGGGGTCGCACGGGCGGCATCCGAACTGGCTCAGGGAAAGTAGACTGCCCCACGTGATTTCCGCACCCTTCAGCCTGCCCAGTCCCCCCGACTCGTGGTCGCACTGGGACATCCCGCTGGGGTGGCTGCACTCCTTCCTCCCGTTCGTGGCCGACGACCAGGTGCTCACCATCCGCGCCTACGCCCTGTGCCTGCTGACCGGCATCATCGTGGCCCTGTTCATCACGAACGCCCGGCTGACCAAGCGCGGCGCCGAGCCGTGGATCATCATCGACGTGTCGCTCTGGGGCATCGCGACCGGCATCATCGGCGCGCGCCTCTGGCACGTGTTCACCCACCCCGATGACTACTTCGGTCCGGGCAAGAACCTGTGGGAGATCGCCAACATCCCGGCCGGCGGACTGGCCATCTTCGGCACGCTGCTCGGTGGTGCCGTCGGGTTCTGGATCGGCTGCCGCATCACGGGGCTCAGGTTCCTCAGCGTCGCCGACGCCGTAGCGCCCGCGCTGCTCATCGCCCAGGGCCTGGGGCGGTTCGGCAACTGGTTCAACCAAGAACTGTTCGGCCTCCCCACCGACCTGCCGTGGGGCCTCGAAATCGACCGCCCCAACGAGGCCATCCCGGTCGGGCTGGGCGACGACGTGCTGTTCCACCCGACTTTCCTCTACGAGATGATCTGGAACGTCGTCGGCGCGATCATCATCGTGTTCCTGATCGAGAACTCGGTGAAGTTCGTCAAGTCGACCCCGTGGTCCGCGGGGTGGCCCGGCATCGTCCAGCGGCGCCTCGGCGTGGTGAGCGACCAGAACCCGCTGTTCCGCACCCTGGGGCTGCCGTCGCTGCGTCTCACTCGCCGTTCGCAGTGGCAGTGGGGCAAGACCTTCGGCCTCTACCTCATCTGGTACGGTCTCGGCCGCAGCTGGTTCGAGTCGATCCGGCTCGATCCGAGTGAGACGTTCCTCGGCATCCGATCCAACGTGTGGGGCGCGCTGGCCGCGATCCTGCTCGGCGTCATCATCATCGCCGTGCAGACCCGCCGTCACCCCGGCGTCGAACCGAGCCCGTACAAGCCGGGTCGCGAGTGGAAGGATCCGGTCCTGGTAGACTCCGAAGACACCTACTCGGATACCGATGACGCCAGCGACGCTGCTGCCGTGCCCGCCACAAGCGGATCCTCCCGAAAGCCTTAGTTCGCGCGCACCTCTCGCTGACGCCCTTCTTCTCTCGTCCGGGCCACTGACGTCCCCCGCACCATCGTGAGGACGGTTCCCATGGCGCATCCCACTCAGTTCGAGCGGTTCAGCAGCGTGCCCGCGGCACAGGGTCTCTACGACCCGCGCCGTGAGAAAGACGCGTGCGGGCTCGCCATGGTCGCCACCCTGCGCGGCACGGCCGGCCACGACATCGTCACGCAGGCACTCGATGCCCTGCGGCACCTCGAGCACCGCGGCGCGGTCGGGTCGGATGCCGGCACCGGTGACGGGGCCGGGATCGTCACGCAGATCCCCGATGCCTTCCTGCGCGCCGTGGCTGGATTCGAGCTCCCGCCCGTCGGGCGTTACGCGGTCGGCATGTCGTTCTTGCCGCTCGACGAGACCGAACGCGAGACCCTGAAGGCCGGCATCGGCACGATTGCCGAACAAGAGGGTCTGCGGGTGCTGGGCTGGCGTGAGGTGCCGACCGATCCGACGCACCTCGGCACCCTGGCCCGCGAGGCCGCACCCGCCTTCGAGCAGCTGTTCCTCGACACGGAGCGAGGGCTGTCGGGCATCGACCTCGACCGGCTCACCTTCCGGCTCCGCAAGCGTGCAGAACGCGAACTCGGTGCCTACTTCCCGTCGCTGTCGTGCCGCACGCTGGTCTACAAGGGCATGGTCACCACGCTCCAGCTCGAGCCCTTCTACCCCGACCTGAGCGACGAGCGCTTCGTGTCGCGACTCGCACTGGTGCACTCGCGCTACTCGACCAACACGTTCCCGTCGTGGCCGCTGGCCCAGCCGTTCCGCATGATCGCGCACAACGGCGAGATCAACACCGTGCAGGGCAACCGCAACTGGATGCGCGCGCGGCAGAGCCAGCTCGAGAGCGACCTGCTGGGCGATCTGCGCCCGCTGTTCCCCATCGTCAGCGAGGGCGCCAGCGACTCCGCGTCGTTCGACGAGGTCGTCGAGCTGCTCACTCTGGGCGGTCGTTCGCTTCCGCACGCCGTCATGATGATGGTGCCCGAGGCCTGGGAGAACCAGGTCGACATCGATCCGACTCGCAAGGCGTTCTACGAGTTCCACTCGATGCTGATGGAACCGTGGGACGGCCCGGCGGCCCTGATCTTCACCGACGGCACTCTCGCGGGAGCCACTCTCGACCGCAACGGCCTGCGCCCCGGCCGTTTCGTCGTCACCGACGACGGTCTCGTCGTGCTGGCGAGCGAGATCGGGGTGCTCGACTTCCCGGCCGACCGCATCGTCCGCAAGGGCCGCCTCCGCCCCGGCAAGATGTTCCTCGTCGACACGGCCGAGGGCCGCATCGTCGAAGACGACGAGGTCAAGGCGCAGCTCGCAGCTGGCGAGCCATGGCAGGACTGGCTCGACGCGGGCCGCATCCACCTGGCCGATCTTCCCGAGCGGGAGCACATCACCCACACCCCGGCCTCTGTCGTGCGCCGCCAGCGCACATTCGGGTACACCGAAGAAGAAGTGCGCATCCTGGTGACGCCGATGGCGAAGAACGGCGCAGAGCCGCTCGGCGCCATGGGATCCGACAGCCCGATCGCCGTGCTCAGCGACCGCCCTCGGTTGCTCTTCGACTACTTCACCCAGCAGTTCGCCCAGGTGACCAACCCGCCGCTCGACTCGATCCGCGAGGAGGTCGTCACCTCGATGAGCCTCGGCCTCGGGCCCGAACGCAACCTGCTGGCGGCGACGCCCGAGCACGCACGCCAGATCGTGCTCGACTTTCCGGTCATCGACAACGACGAGCTGGCCAAGGTTCAGCACTTCGAGACCGAGAGCGGCCGCAAGCCCGCCCACGTCATCCGGGGCCTGTACAAGATCGAGAAGGGCGAGAAGGGTCTCGCCAAACGCCTCGCCGAGATGTGCGCCGAGGCCGATGCCGCGATCGAGGCGGGCTCGCAGTTCCTCGTGCTCAGCGACCGCGACTCGAACTCCGACCTCGCACCGATCCCCTCGCTGCTCATGCTCGCCGCGGTGCATCACCACCTGATCCGGCAAGAGACCCGCATGAAGTGCGGCATCATCGTCGAGGCCGGCGATGTGCGCGAGGTGCACCAGGTCGCCCTGCTGGTCGGCTACGGCGCGAGCGCGATCAACCCGTACCTCGCCATGGAGAC
>JBDTQN010000207.1:0-5025 GCA_039932215.1 Pseudolysinimonas sp.
CGGCGCCGTCCGCGTCGTCGCAGGGCTCGTTCACAATCGACTCGATTCACAGCACGACGCTGCTGAACCCGGCCGGGCCCGACGGCATCGGGGTCGCGGAGCTCGACCTCGGCATCGTGATCGACGCCGACTCGCCGCCCGAGGTGCGCATCCCGATCGTGCCGAACCGTTGCGACGCCCACGCGCTCGCCGAAGACAAGGTCGGCACCCGCATGCCGCTCTACATCACGCTCGACGACGGAACCACAGGTCGTCTGGTCCTCAGCGCCGACGACGAGCTGCGCGGCGAGATGTACGCGTTCTACTCCGCCTTCTGCGGGCTGTAGGCCGAGCCCCACAAACAGATGGGCGGGGGCCGGCAGACTTCGCCGGCCCCCGCATCCCCCTGGGTTTCCTCTGCCGACGACTGTACCCCGTCTTTTGTGCCCCAGACCGCCCGCGTGGCACCCCCCTTTCGTGTCACAGCCTGTGTCACCATGGCACTCGTCATGGACCTGATCACCAAAGAACGGGAGCGCCTGCTTCAGCGAGCGGCCCGCATCTACGGTCTGAGCTTCACCGCGGTGGCCCTGATCTGCGCGGTGCTGCCCGGCGCCGTCGACTGGTTCGCCCTGCTGTTGTCGCTTCCGCTGTTCGCGATTCTCACTGTGTCGCAGATCCGCATGGGAATGAGCAGGTCTCTGTTGTGGGTGGCTCTCGCGCTGGCCAGCGGGGCGGGCATCATCGGACTGTTCCGCTTCATCGGCACCGGGCCCTCCCCCGAGGCGGGGTACGCCTCGATCCTCGAACTGGCAGCGGCGGCGATCCCCGCCTGCGCCATCGTGCTCACCTCGAGCATCCCCCGCATCGTGCTGCTGGTCGCGGCGTTCCTGACCATCGGCGGCGCGGCGGTCTTCGTTTCTGACGGCCTGCCGCACATGCTGCGCACCGCCGGCATCGTCGTGCTGGGCTGGCTGCTGCCGACGGCGATCGCGATCTGGATCAGCGTCGGCGTCCCCCAGGTCGAGAAACGCATCGCCAGCATCGGACGTGCGCATCGGGCCGAACGTCAGGCGAGCGAACTCGAGGCCCAGCGCCGTCAATCGGCGCGTCTGCTGCACGACACGGTGCTGGCGACCCTGACCCTGCTGGCGCATTCGGGAGTCGGCGTGAAGCCAGACGCACTGCGCGACCAGGCGGCTGACGACGCGAGGCTCTTGCGGCAACTGCGACTCGGGTCGAATCCGACCCCGCCGCCCGAGGGCGAGCCGTTCGTCTCGACGGCCACCTCACCGATCCCCGTCATGGACGAACCGGTGCTCGGGCGAACGCTCGAGTCGGTGCAGCAACGCTTCGGCCGTATGGGCCTGAAGGTCAGCTGGCACGGTACTGGCCAGGTGCTGCTGCCGAGCGAAGTGCTCGATGCCTTCCTGCTCGCCCTCGCCGAGTGCCTCGAGAACGTACGCCGCCACTCCGGTGTGACCGAGGCCCACGTCACGATCACCGAAGACGAGAAGATCGTGCGCGCGCTCGTCACGGATTCCGGTGTCGGGTTCGACATCAACAACATCGACGACGCGAAACTCGGGTTCTCTGAATCCGTCGTCGCCCGGCTGCGCGACGTCGGCGGCAACGCCCGTTTGTTCTCCGCCCCTGGCTCGGGCACGACGGTCGTGCTCGAGGTACCCCGCGAGGCGAACTCATGAGCGCCAACACCTTCTCGGCGCCCGAAGAGAACACCCTCGGCGTCGTCATCACCGGAGCGGGTCGCAAGCGCGTGAAACAGCCGCGGCGCTCGGGTCGGGTCGCCAACAGCGCGCACCGCGCGAGTCTCGGCGTCGCGTTCCTCGGTCTCGGGGCGGCCATCCTGGTCGGGCTGCGCGCGATCTACGGGTTCAGCTGGTTCGTCGCCCTCTGGGGCAGCGACTCGTACCCCAAGCCGGTCGCCGCGCTCGCATCGTGGATCGTGCTGATCGCCGTTCTCGTCGGCGCGATCATCGCGGCGCGAGTGATCAACGATCGGCTGCCCGACTGGGTCTTCGCCCTGTTCCTCACCGGACTCGCGGTCGCGGTCGCTCTCGACATCATCGCCATCTGGGACCTGCACAGCATCGGCCGCAACGCGACAGCGGCCCTCGCGGCCGGCATGACCCTGCTGGTCGTGGTTACCGTGCGCGGCCCGACCGAGATCCTCATCGCCGCGGGGGTGCTGGCAGCCGGACTCGGCGTCGCGATGTTCCTCAACGCGCCCGCCGGCACGCCGATCGACGCCGACTGGATCGCCCCGCAGGTGACCGCGATCGCCGCCGCCGCGCTGCCCGCCGTGATCGGCGTGGTCATCATCGAGTCGTTCCGTCGCATGGTGCAGGTCGAGCTCGACCGCGTGCTCACGCAGAGCACCGTCTCGGCGCCGCGGTTCGCCGTCGGCATGCTCGCGTCCGAAGAGCTCGCGCGCCTCGACCTGGCCGCAGAAGAGCTGCTCGACTCGATCGCGACGAAGAAGACCCCCCTGCCGCTGGCGCCGAAGATGGCGTCGGTCGCCGCATCCCTCGCCACTGAACTGCGGCTGCACCTCATCGAGGGGCGGCGCGAGACCTGGCTCTACCACGCGGTCAGCGAGTCGGAACTGCTCGGCAAATCGGTGACGCTGGTCGACAAATCCAGCCTTGCGGGGCTGCTCGACCCCTCGCAGCGCGACGGTTTGCTGTCGACCGCGTGGCTGCTCGTCAGCGACACCACCAAGGCGAATCCGAGCACGACGGTCACGCTGCAGATCGGGCCCGTCGAGCCCCACAGCGCGGGGCTACCCAGCCACAAGCTCCTGATTCCCATCATGATCACCACGACCGGTGTACCGCGTAATCGTGTCGACCCGACGATCTGGGACGCCATCGGCAGAGTCGGGCGTTACTCTGACTCCACCCAGCAATCCAGTCTGCGGGTCGACATCGAATGCGTCGTCGACAACCCGGCCGACCAATAGTGCTTGCCGACGGCAAGACCGAAACCGGAAGGAGAACGACAGATGGTAAACATCCGCCTCGCTCTCGTCGATGACCACAAGATGCTGCTCGGCGCTCTCACCGAGTGGATCCGCAACGCCGCTGACGACATCGACATGGTCACCGCCGTCAGCACCTGGCCCGAGCTGCTCACCAGCCCCGAGTTCCCGGTCGACGTGGTGCTGCTCGACCTCGATCTCAAAGACAACATCCCGATCTCGCTGAAGATCTCGACGCTGAAGACCACCGGCGTGAAGGTCGTGCTGATGAGCACGTACTCCGAGCCGAACATCGTGCGCGAGGCGCTCGCCGCCGGCGCACTGGGCTACCTGGTCAAGAGCGAGCCGGTAGAGATGATCGTCGAGGCGATCCGCGCCGCCGCGCAGGGCGAGAGCTTCATCTCGGCCGAACTCGATCTCGCGCTCAACGCGGGCGACATCGGCGGCGCCCCCAAGCTCAGCGCGCAAGAGCGCCGCGTGATGGCGCTCTACGGCGGCGGCGAGCCGGTCAAGTCGGTCGCCTACGAACTCGGCATCTCTGAAGAGACGGCGAAGAGCTACCTCAAGCGAATCCGCGAGAAGTACCGCGTCGCCGGCATCGACGTCGGCACCAAGGTGGCGTTGCGAAAGCGCGCCATCCAAGACGGCATCCTGATCCAGGACGCGCCGCAGGGCAGCTTCTGAGCCCTGCTATCCCCCGATCGGCGTAACGCCGGTCGCCGCTATCCCCCGATCGGCGTAACGCCGGTCTCCGGGTCTCCTCCGCGCGACCGGATCGATCCCGTCTGCGTGAGCCATCGCCGGCTGACCAGGGCCCCCGCGAGCGCGAACAGCACACCGGGGACGCACAGCGCGAGGCCGACCCAGGTCGGCGCGACGTAGCCGAGACCGGCCGCGATGACGACGCCGCCGAGCAACGCGCCGAGGCTGTTGCCGATGTTGAGCGACGAGTGGTTGATCGCCGCAGCCAGCGTCTGTGAGTCGCCCGCCACATCCATCAGGCGGGTCTGGATGACGGGGCTGAGCGCCGCAGCTGACGCGCCGACCAGCACCAGACCTCCGAACAGTCCGACCGGGTTCGATGCCGTGAGAGCGAGCACGGTGAGCGAGACGGCGAAGGCCGCGAAGCAGATGAAGATCGCCCGTGACGCGCCACGGTCGGCGAGACGCCCGCCGATCAGGTTGCCGACCGTCATGCCGACGCCCGCCGCAACCAGGGCGAACGGCACGAACGACCCTGGGAGGCGGGTGACCTCGGTGGCGAGCGGCGCGACATAGCTGTAGACGGCGAAGAAGCCGCCGAAGCCGATTGCCCCCGTGAGCAGAGCGAACCACACCCCGATACGCCGGAATACTTTGAGTTCGCGCCGGAATGTGGCCGCGGGATCGCCCGGCGAGGCGGGCACGAAGAACAGAATCGCGATCAGGGTGGCCGCGAAGATCGCCGCCACCGCGAGGTAGGCGGCACGCCACCCGGCGTTCTGGCCGAGCAGGGTGATCAGCGGCACGCCGATCACGTTCGCGATCGTGAGGCCCGAGAGCACGAAGGCGACGCCGCGTCCCCGGTTTCCCGGACCCATGAGCTGCGCCGCGACCAGGGCGGCGACCCCGAAGTACGCGCCGTGCGGGAGGGCGGCGACGAACCGGGCGACGACCACGAGCTCGAAGGTCGGGGCGACCGCCGAGGCGACCGTTCCGACGGTGAAGGCGATCGCGAGCGCGACGAGCAGCCCGCGCCGCGGCATCCGGGCCGCGAGCGCCGCGATGGTCGGGGCGCCGACGACGACGCCGGCGGCGTAAGCCGAGATCAGCGCGCCGGTCTGGGCGAGGGCCGCTTCGGGCGACGCCGCGTACTGAGTGGGCAGCAGGTCGCGGGCGATGTCGGGCAGCAATCCCATCGCCACGAACTCGGTCGCGCCGATGCCGAACCCGCCGAGCGCGAGGGCGAGCAGCGCGAGACGCGTGCGGGCGGGCGAGATGGTCACGACGAGCCAGCGTAGGCCGGGGATGTTTCGGGTTCGTATCGCAGGGCGTCGACGACCGCG
>JBDTQN010000208.1:0-4989 GCA_039932215.1 Pseudolysinimonas sp.
CGACATGGCATCCGCCCTATCTCGCCGGGCGTACGGCAAGGATCACGACGACGACGTGCGCATGCGCGTCATCGCCGACCACGTGCGGTCGAGCCTCATGCTCATGACCGACGGTGTGACGCCCGGAAACGAGGGGCGTGGCTACATCCTGCGCCGACTCCTGCGCCGTGTCGTGCGCGCGATGCGCCTGCTCGGGGTCGACGGCACCAGCTTTACGGAACTGTTCGAGGCATCCCGGATCGCAATGCGAGACGCCTACCCCGACGTCGAAGAGCAGTGGGAGCGCACCTCCCGCCTCGCCCTCGGCGAAGAAGAGGCGTTCATCGGCACCCTCGCGAGCGGCACGACCATCCTCGACACCGCGGTCGAGAAGACGAAGAAGGCGGGCGGAACCACGCTGCCCGGCGACACGACGTTCCTGCTGCACGACACGTTCGGCTTCCCGATCGACCTCACGCTCGAGATCGCGGAGGAGGCCGGGCTGACCGTCGACCGCGACGCGTTCGACGCGCTGATGGCGAACCAGCGCACTCTCGCGAAGACCGATGCGAAGGCCAAGAAGGGCGCACTGGCCGACCTGAGCGTGTACTCCGACCTGCGCGCGCAGGGCGAGACGGTGTTCACCGGATACGACTACCTCGACACCGAGACCCGAGTGCTCGGCATCCTGGTCGACGGGCGCCCGGCGCAGAAGGCGACGGCGGGTCAGACCGCCGAGGTGATCCTCGCTGAATCCTCGCTCTACGCCGAGGCGGGCGGTCAGGCGGCCGATCAGGGATCGATCGTGGGTGACGGGTTCGACCTCGAGGTGCTCGACGTGCAGAAGCCCGTCAAGGGCCTGATCAGTCACACCGTGCGCGTGCGCTCGGGTGAGGTCGGCGTGGGCGTTGCCGCGACGAGCGTCGTCGACCCGGTGTACCGCCACGCGGCATCGCAGGCGCACTCGGCGACCCATCTCGTGCATGCGGCGCTGCGCCAGACCCTGGGTCAGGAAGCGCACCAGAGCGGGTCGTTCAACAAAGCCGGCTACATGCGGCTCGACTTCTCGTGGAACCAGGCTCTCAGTGCCGAGACGCGCAGCGAGGTTGAAGAGATCGCCAATAACGCTGTGCGCGACAACCTCGAGGTGACCACGCGCATCCTGCCGATCGCCGAGGCGAAGGCCGCGGGCGCGATGGCGTTGTTCGGCGAGAAGTATGGCGACACGGTGCGCATGGTCGACATCGGTGACGGCAGCTGGTCGCGTGAGCTGTGCGCCGGCATCCATGTGCGCACGTCTGCCGAGGTCGGCCTGGTCAACCTGGTCAGCGAGCAGTCCGTCGGCTCGACCAACCGCCGGGTCGAGGCGCTGGTCGGTCTGGATGCCTTCCGTGACCTGACCGCTGAACGCGCCATCGTCTCGCAACTCACGTCCACGTTGAAGACACCGCGTGAGCAGCTGCCGGCGCGCATCGAAGCCCTCGTCGCCGAGCTGAAGGCGGCCGAGAAGAAGATCGCGTCGTTCGAGGCGAGCAGGCTTTCGGGACGCGTGCCCGCTCTGGTCGACGCCGCGACGCGTGTCGGCTCGTACCTCACCGTGATCGACGATGTCGGCGAGCTCGGCACCTCCGACGAACTGCGTTCCCTGGTGACCGCGGTGCGCGAACGCCTCGGTTCCGAGTCGGCGGTTGTAGCGCTGGCGGCCCGGGTGGGCGACAAGCCAGCGGTGATCATCGCCACCACACCGGCCGCGCGCGACGCGGGTGCGAAGGCGGGTGCGCTGGCGAAACAGGCGGCATCAACCCTCGGCGGCGGCGGGGGCGGCAAAGACGACCTCGCGCAGGGCGGCGGCAGCGACCTGGCGGCGATCGGATCGGCGCTCGACGGCATCCGCGCGGCGCTCAAGGGCTGACGTGCGCTCGGGCGTGCGGATCGGTGTCGACGTCGGCAAGGCGCGCGTCGGCGTCGCGCGATCGGATCGCGACGGGCTGCTGGCGACCCCGGTCGAAACCCTCGCCCGCGATCGCACCACCGTCGCCAAGCTCGTTGAGCTGACGCGCGAGCTCGAGCCGCTCGAGATCGTCGTCGGCCTCCCGCTGTCGCTCAGTGGAGGCGACACGATGTCGACCACCGACGCTCGTGACTTCGCGGCCGAGCTGGCCACGGCGTCCGCAACCATGGTTCGGCTCGTCGATGAGCGGCTCTCCACGGTCACGGCTCAGCGAGCCCTGCGGGACTCCGGGCGACGCGCGAAAGGCTCACGTCCCGTGATCGACCAGGTTGCCGCTGTTATCATCCTGCAGAACGCTCTCGACTTCGAACGCACGGCATCCCGACCGCCTGGCGAACTGGTCGACCCGTACGAAAGCCTGTGAAAATGCCTGACGAGACCACCAATTGGGACGACATCTTCCGCCCCGGAGGCGTCGAGCCAGCGCGTCCCGCGCCCGCCGCTCCGGCGTCGGTCGAGCCGGTCTCGGCGCAGTTCCCCACGGCACGGCTGTCTGACCCGTTCGCGGTCGCCGCGGCCGAGGCCACGGCTACCGCTGCGGTCCCGATCCAGCGCCCCGCGGGTGCTCCGCAGGGAGCCGGACTCGTTCCCAGCAACCGGCGTGACGGTGGCGGCGGCGCAGGCGGTCGCCGCGGCGGCCGCGACTCCGGCGGACCGCGCGGCAAGCGCAGCAAGCGTTGGATCGGCTGGCTGGTCGCCGTCGTGACCGTGTTCACCCTGATCGGGGTCGGCGGCGTGTTCATCTGGAGCAACTACGAAGACAAGGTGCGCGAGATCCTCGGCATCGAGGTCCCGAACGACTACGCCGGCACCGGCAACGGCGTCGAGGCGATCGTCGTCATCCAGGCCGGTGATATCGGCGGCGACGTCGCGCAAGAGCTGTTGAAAGCTGGCGTGACGATGACGTTCGACGCCACCTACGACTTCCTCCTCGCGCACCCCGACGTGAGTTTTCAGCCCGGCAACTACACGCTCCAGCAGCAGATGAGCGCCGAAGCGGCAGTCGCCGCACTGCAAGATCCGGCGAACAAGATCCTCAACTCGGTGACCATCCCCGAGGGCACGGCGGCGGTCGACATCTACGCGCTGCTCGCCTCGGCTCTCGACCTGCCGGTCGAGGACTTCACGACGGCGGCGGCCAACTACGTCGCCTACGGCGTGCCTGCCGAGGCGCCGAGCATCGAGGGCTTCCTCTTCCCGGCGACCTACGACTTCGATCCCGGCACGACGGCCGATCAGGCGCTCCAGCGGCTAGTCACCGAGTCGATCGCCCGGCTCGACGCGGCAGGCGTCGCACCCGAGGCGCGGTTCAACACGGTCAGACTCGCGTCGATCATCCAGCGCGAGGCTGGCCAGAACGTGGATGACATGGCCAAGATCGGGCGGGTGTTCCTGAACCGCATCGACCAGGGCATGCATCTCGAATCGGACGCCACCGTCGCTTACGGGACCGGCAACACCCACACGGTGTGGACAAGCGACGCCGAGCGCGCCGACGCCAGCAACCCGTACAACACGTATGCGAACCCGGGTTACCCGATCGGCCCGATCGGCAACCCCGGCGACGCCGCGATCGACGGTGCCGTCAACCCGGCCGAGGGGGCGTGGTTGTTCTTCGTGCCCATCAACCTCAAGACGGGCGAGACCGTGTTCTCGAACACGGCAGACGAGCACGAGGCCGCCGCCGCACAGCTGCGCGCCTGGTGCCGCGAGAGCACCGAAAACGCGTCGTACTGCGCGTGAGCGCGCGTCGGTGACCACCCGACTGGCGGTTCTCGGATCGCCGATCGCGCACTCGAAATCCCCGGCGCTGCACCGCGCCGCCTACGACGTGCTGGGGCTCGACTGGGAGTACGACGCGATCGAAGTCCAGGATGGCGGGCTCGCGACGTTCCTGGATGGCCTGGACGCATCCTGGCTTGGTCTGTCTCTGACGATGCCGCTGAAGCGGGAGGTGCTCCCGCTGCTCGACGGCCGGTCGCCGCTCGCCGGCGAGGTCGGTGCTGCGAACACGGTGCTGCTACGCGACGGGCGGCGTGAGGGGTTCAATACCGACGTCTCCGGCATCATCGGAGCGTTTCGCGAAGCGGGTGTGGAGGCCCTCGATTCGGTGCAGGTGCTCGGCGCCGGCGCCACCGCGGCGTCGGTGCTGGCGGCGGTCTCGCGGCTGGGCGCGTCACGGGTGCTCGTTTCGGCACGCGATCCCGACCGAGCGCGCAAGCTCGAGCCGCTGGCGGAGCGGCTGGGGCTGCGGCTGACGATCCGGCCGCTAGGCGTGATGGATCGGTCGATGATCGTGCCCGACGCGCTGATCTCCACGCTGCCCGGCGGCACCCCGATCGACATGGCGTACCCCGAGGAGTTCCGGCAGCAGGCCGTACTGTTCGACGTCGCATACGAGCCGTGGCCGAGCACCCTTGCCACCAGCTGGGGTGACGTCGGCGGCACCGTGATCAGCGGGCTGACGATGTTGCTGCATCAGGCGGTCGGGCAGGTGAAGATCTTCACGACCGGCGACCCCTCCGGCGATCTTCCCGGTGAAGACGACGTCGCCACCGCGATGCGCGCGGCGGTGGGTCTGTAGCACGTCTGCCAGACTTGACGCATGCTGCGCTGGTTGACCGCCGGGGAGTCGCACGGCCCCGAGCTCGTCGCGATCCTCGAGGGTCTGCCCGCGGGTGTGCCCGTTTCGCCCGCGCAGATCCAGGCCGACATGCAGCGCCGCAAACTCGGCTACGGCCGCGGAGCGCGCATGAAGTTCGAGCAGGACGAACTCACCATCTCCGGCGGCATCCGGTTCGGCCTGACGATGGGCAGTCCGGTCGCGCTCCGCATCGGCAACACCGAGTGGCCGCGCTGGGTCGAGGTGATGAGCCCCGAGCCCGTCGATCCCGCGACGCTGCCCAAGGGTCGCGGTGCCGCCCTGACCCGCCCTCGCCCCGGCCACGCCGACCTGGTGGGCATGCAGAAGTACGGATTCGACGAGGCCCGCAACGTGC
>JBDTQN010000209.1:0-4961 GCA_039932215.1 Pseudolysinimonas sp.
CGGCGTCGACCCCCGAGTTCGAGGAGTTCAACCGCATCCTGCTGGTGGTGCACGGACTCGAAACGTCGGTGACGGTGACCCTGCCCGAGCACGAGGGCGTTGCCGGGTACACGCTGCTGTGGGACTCGTCGCACGACGACATCAGCGAGATCGTGGCGGAGCACGTGCCCGGCGAGCAACTCGTTCTGGGGCCGACGTCGATGAGACTGTTCCGCGCTCACTAAGTAAACTCGACCTCATGTCCGACCCGAACGCGCTGCCGATCGCCGGCTGGTACCCCGATCCTGAAGACGACAAGGGTGACCGCTGGTGGAACGGCGCGACCTGGTCCGACCACCGCCGCCCGCGCAACGCGGGACCGGGGTGGGCTCCCGTGAAGACGGCGAAGAAGCCGGCCGCTGCCGCGCCCGCCGTTGCGGCGACTGCCGTCCCCGTGCCCCCGGCCGCCGGCGGCGTCGATGCCGCCGCCCCCGGGACCGCACCCGCCGTGCCTGCCGCCCCCGGCATCCCGGTACCGCCCCCGTTCGTGAACCCGTACGCCGGCGCCGCCTCGACTGCCGCCGCCCCGTACGCGCAGCCGACCTATGCGCCGTACGCACCGATGTATGCACCCAATTACGCGCCGCCGCAGCCGATGCGCAACCCGCTCGCGCTCGCCGGCATGATCACCTCGCTGGTCGCGCTGCTCTTCAACTGGATCATCTTCGGCGCACCCGGCATCGTCGGCGCCATCATCTCGTTCATCGGCCTGCGCCGCGCGAATCAGCTGCAGCGCGAGGGGGTGACCGTCGGCAACGGCAAGGCGATGGCGATCACCGGCATCGTGTCGGGCCTGGTCGGCGCGTTCCTGTGGAACCTGTTCTACTTCGGGGTCATGTCGCCGCTGCAGTTCTCCTAGAGCGGTGACCGGCACTCCGGCAACGGTCGCGCTGCACGCGGCCGGCATCCCGTTCACCGAGCACGCCTACGCGCACGATCCGGCGAACACGAACTTCGGGCTCGAGGCGGCGAACGCGCTGGGGCTCGACCCGGACAGGGTGTTCAAGACTCTGCTGGCGGATGTCGACGGTCACCTCGTCGTTGCCATCGTCCCGGTGACGGGCAAGCTCGACCTCAAGCGGCTGGCCGCCGCGGCGGGCGGCAAACGCGCCGCAATGGCCGACCCCGCTCTCGCCGAGCGTCGCACCGGATACGTCGTCGGCGGCATCAGCCCGATCGGCCAGAAGACGGCGCACCCGACCGTGCTCGACGAGACGGCCGATCTGTGGGACACCGTCTACGTCAGCGGCGGGCGCCGCGGGTTCGACATCGAGCTCACGCCGGCCGACCTGCTGCGCGCGACCGGGGCGACCGTCGCCGATATCGCGGCAGTGTGACTGTCGCTGGGAACATGCCGCACCCTACGATGCAGGCATGAGCCAGCCGATCACGCCGTCCGGTTACTGGACCCCGAACAACCAGGCTCCGCGCCTCGGCGGGGCACCGGGGCGTGCGCCGACGAACACGTTCGCGTGGCTCGGCCTGATCATCTCGGTCAGTGGGTTCATCGTTCCGCTCGGCATCAACGGACTTCTCGGCGTCGGCTTCTCGCTGGTCGGGCTGCGCGACGCCCGCAAACTGGCGGATGCCGGCCACACCGACACCGGACGCTCGATCGCGATGGCCGGCCTCGTGGTCGGCATCGTTCACGTCATCGTCACGCTCGGCGTGATCGTGCTGGCGATCTTCGCGTGGGGCTGGTTCAACGACTGGATCGAGACCCTCACGACCGAGTTGCAGAACTCGAACCTCAGCTGAGTTCGCGCAGGTGTGCGGTGCGCTCTCCTCCGGCGTCGCCGGTGTTGACCGTGCCGATCTTCTCGACCATGACGATCACCGTCTCCACCTCGGCCTTCGGGCAATGCTCGACACCTGCGGGCACGGTGTAGAGCTCGTTCGGGCCGAGCTCGATGTCGCCGTCGCGCAGCTGCAGCGTCAGCTCTCCTGACACGACGAGGAACAGTTCGTCGGAGTCAGGGTGCGTGTGCCACACGAACTCGCCCTGGATGCGTGCGATCTTGACGTCGTGATCGTTGACAGTGGTGAGCCGGTGCGGCTGCCACTGCTCGCTGAATGCGGCCAGGGCGCGCGGGATGCTCACGGCGGTGTTCATGGTTCCAACGTAGAGCCGTGCCGGATTCGCATGCACATCGCGACACACCGCGCCGTCGGCCCGGGAATCTCGGCGAGTCGCCCTCACCTGCGAATCCGCGACGACGGCCACAGGTGCTGACCTCGCGCATGCAGCAACGTGAGCACGGACTCGACCTCGTGCCAGCGCGTGATCACCTGTGAATACGTGAAGCGAACGACCTTGTAACCGAGAGCGACATGGATTGCGTCGCGCTCCCGGTCGGCGATGAATGCCGCCCGCCCGGAGTGGTGCTCTGAACCGTCGACCTCGACGATCAGTCGATCGCCGATCACGAAGTCGACTCGTCCCGCGGGCATTTCGACCTGCGTCCTGAAGACGAAACCGGCGAGCCTCGCACGCACGCGAAACACCGACTCGACTCCGCTCTCAGCGCTGCCGTCGCACAGGCTGAGAATTCGCACTGTCGCATGGTCGGCCCCCGCGTCGAGGTCTGGCCTGCTGACAAGGCCCCTGTGCAAGGCGGAGTCGATGGCGCAGATCGCATCGAACGGCGGAACACATGTCGCCATGTGGCGCAGCGCGACCGGCAGACGCTGTCCCAGGCGAGGCGATCGATCCTCAGGCCGAACCCAGTGGAGAACGACGTCATCACGCTGAGTCATGGGGATCGCGAGTTCCGGATTCTCAGGCGTGCGGAAGCGGCTGTCTCCCCTGATCGCCTCGACGTGCAGGCTCGGCTGCGTCAGCATCCAGAGCCCGTGCATCTGCGCCACAGTCGCGCACGCGGGGGGTCCGCCGACTCGATGCGCGCGGACCACCGGCTCGGGAAGGTCTGGGGTTCCGTACCAACCGATGCGGATGCGGATGATCTCGGCCCGTTTCACAGCCGCGGCAATTTGGACCGACGAGTGGCCGTACTGCCGAAGCTGCGATGTTCGAACTACGCCGAGCCGAGCGACAGTGCGGGCAATCTCCACCGGTTGAGGATGCCCGTCGCATCGATCCACGAGGCGCGATAATCGGGTCGCGGGGAGACCCCGCGACGCAGGCCGCTGTGCAGGAGAGGTCCCACGCGCGCGAATTCGCAATCACGGCGCGACACGCCGGCATAGGCGTCGAATCTTCCGGCGCGGCTCGCGCGGTTGCGAAACGCGAGATGGGGGCGGAAGGGACGAGTCAGCTCGCGGGCACCGCGACGAGCCCGAGCTCCGCCGACGACGCGAGCGCCTCGTTGCGGGGGACGACGCGCACGGTGTAGCCGAAGCTGCCCGCATGCTCGAACGACACCGAGCCGGCGAAGACCGCGGGATGCCCGAGCTCTCGCGACTCCAGTTCGAGCGGTTCGTGCTCGACATCGCTGAGGTTGTCGCCGGCGCGGGCGCGGCCGTGCACGAGTTCTACCGCGACATCGTCAGGGCCGAGGTCGCCGAGCTCGACGAACGCGCGTACGTGTAACTGCTCCCCCACCTGCGGGGTCGCGTCGACACCACCCGACTCCACGTGGGCGACATGCACGGCGGGCCAGGCGGCACGCACGCGCTCTTTCCATGAGGCGAGGGCACGCGCAGACGCGTATGACGACGCGACCGACGCGCGACCGGCGTGCGCCGCGGGCAGGTAGAGCCGTTCGACGTACTCCCGCACCATGCGGTCAGCCGAGAGCTCGGGCGACAGGGTGGCGAGGGTGTGCCGGATGTCGGCGACCCAGCGCGTGGGGACCCCTTCGGCGGTGCGGTCGTCGTAGAACCGCGGAGCGATCTGGTGCTCGATCAGGTCGTACATCGAGGCCGCCTCGAGCGCGTCGCGCTCGGCCGCATCGCCCGCACTGTCGGCCGACGGGATCACCCAGCCGTTGTGGTCGTCCGAGTACTCCGCCCACCAGCCGTCCGAGATCGACAGGTTCAGCGATCCGTTCAGCGCCGCCTTCATCCCCGACGTGCCGCACGCCTCGAGAGGTCGCAACGGGTTGTTCAGCCAGATGTCGGTCCCCGGATAGAGCAGCTGCGCCATCCCGATGTCGTAGTTCGGCAGGAACACGATGCGCTGCCGCACGTCGGCCTCTTGCGAGAACTCGACCAGCTTCTGAATGAGGCGCTTGCCCTCTTCGTCGGCGGGGTGCGACTTGCCGGCGATGACGAGCTGCACCGGGCGGTCGGGATGCGTGAGCAGCGCACGCAGGCGCTCCGGGTCGTGCAGCATCAGGGTCAGCCGCTTGTAGGTGGGCACGCGCCGGGCGAAGCCGATGGTCAGGATGTCGGGGTCGAGCAGCCCGTCGAACCACTTGGGCCGCCCGCTGCCGGGGTAGTTCTCTGCCCACGCCGCCGAGACCCGCGCGCGTGCGTCGGTGACCAGCTGCTGACGCAACCGTCCGCGCAGGGCCCAGAGCTCAGCATCCGTGACCCCGTCGCCGCCCCAGTCGGCGGCGGTGGTGTCAGAGGTGCCGAGCCGTGACTCGGCGAGCTCGCGCACCTGCGGGTCGGTCCAGGTGGGGGCGTGCACGCCGTTGGTGACCGAGGTGATCGGCACGTCGTCGGCGTCGAACCCCGACCAGAGCGCGCCGAACATGTGGCGCGAGACGTCGCCGTGCAGCTTCGAGACGCCGTTGGCGCGCTGCGCGAGCCGCAACCCCATGACCGCCATATTGAAGACGGCGGGGTCGCCGCCCTCATAGTCTTCGGTACCCAGAGCCAGGATGTCGGGGGTGGTGAGGCCGGCCAGGAGCGAGGTCGAGAAGTAGCGTTCGATGAGCGTCGCGTCGAAGCGGTCGATGCCGGCCGGCACCGGCGTGTGCGTGGTGAACACGGTGGAGGCGCGCACCGCCTCGAGG
>JBDTQN010000210.1:0-4953 GCA_039932215.1 Pseudolysinimonas sp.
CGCAGAAGACCACGGTCACCGGTATCGAGATGTTCCACAAGCAGCTCGACGAGGCATGGGCCGGCGAGAACTGTGGTCTGCTCCTGCGTGGCACCAAGCGCGAGGACGTGGAGCGCGGCCAGGTCGTCGTCAAGCCGGGTTCGGTTACGCCGCACACGGACTTCGAGGGCACCGCGTACATCCTGTCCAAGGATGAGGGTGGGCGTCACAACCCGTTCTACGCGAACTACCGCCCGCAGTTCTACTTCCGCACCACCGACGTCACCGGCGTCATCACGCTGCCTGAGGGCACCGAGATGGTCATGCCCGGCGACACGGTCGGCATGACCGTTGAGCTGATCCAGCCCATCGCCATGGAAGAGGGCCTCGGCTTCGCTATCCGTGAGGGTGGCCGCACCGTCGGCGCCGGAACGGTCACGAAGATCGTCAAGTAGTCCATTTACGAAGAAGGGCCGGGCCGAAAGGCTCGGCCCTTTTCCGTGCGCGGCGTGCCCATCCGTGACGCCCGCGTACCCTGATGAGCATGAGTCGCATCCTGCTCGTGGTCGTCGCCGCAGTGCTCGTTCTCAGCGGTTGCACCGAACCCCAGCCGCCGAGCGACGCCGAGGTGGCCGCGTCGGTCGCCGAGTCGCTCGCCGATCTGGATGCCGTCCGGTCAGTCGAGGTCGAGGTGATCGACGAGTCCTCCCGGCGATATCTCGTCAAGGTGCGGGTCGAGGCAGCTATCACCGACGACGAAATCCGTGCGATGGCTGGCCTGATCAGTTCACAGGATCGCCGCCTGTCGGTGAGCGTCAATGTCACCGACGGCGAGGCCAGGTGGTCGCAATTCGCGGGCACCGGTGACGTGACCGAGCCCCTGATCTGGCTGCGGGCGGACGGTCGGTTCACGGCGGTAAACGTCAACGTGCTGAGCGCGGGTGGCGCGGTCCCCGCCGCCATGGTTCTGGATGCGGCGACCGATTACCACGCGGCGATGGTCGACCTCGGCGTCACATCGCGCCGCCTTCTGGTCGAGGAGTCCGAGGTGGGCGTGGGCGAGTACCACAAGGGATTCGAGATCTACGTGGACTCCGAGCGAACTTTTCCGCAGGAGGCCGCGGCGGCGGTTGCCGCGTTCGACGCGAGCTTCCCGGCCGGCAATTCGTACGTCGAGCTGCTCGAGGGGGATGACGAGCTCGACGTGCGCGTCAGCGCGGCTCGTGACGACGACCTCGCTGCGGCTCTGGTTGCCGCGGATGCGGTTGTGCCGAGCGTCGACGGGAAGCTCGCCGTGCAGCTCGGACCGACCGTCGGCCCGCGCAGTGTCTTCACGGAGGCGAGCATGCCGTTCGTGTTCGCCGCGGCCGCGATTCCGGAACTCGCGCACGTGGGATTCGGAACAGCGAGGACGACGGCGTCGGGTGCCGGCGACCCGAGCGTCTGGCTGCGGGTCAACGATCTGGTGGCGGCCGAATTGGACAACGGCTCGACGATCTGGAAGTTCGGCGAGACTCGTCTCCGGTCGCCGGCCCTGGAGGCCACAGATCCGCTGCGGCAGCTCATCCCGGCACTCCTCGCTGACGAGGTGGTGCAGGACCTCTCGCTGCGCGCGCTGCCACAGGGCGGCGGCTCGCGTGAGCTGAGTGTGCGCCTCGATGCCGCCGCGTCCTCGGGGGACCTGACGAGCGCTCTCGCGCTGCTCGCCGACGTGCCGGGGGCGACGGTGATTCTCTCCGTCCTCGGCGATGACGGCGACGTGTCGGTCGCGACCATCGATGCCGGTGTCTTGATGACGACAGGTGAGCCGGAATCCGCCTTCGAGCAGGCGCTCGAAGAGGCGTGGGCAGGCGAGACGACGTAGCCCGTCACTCATCTGGGCATCTTTTCGCCTACCCTGGCCGCATGTCGCGTGTGGTGCTCCGCCTGGTTCTGGATGTCGTGGGCACCATCGCGGTGGCGCTCGTGATCCTGGCGCTGTTCTTCACTCTTCTGGGCGGAGGCATCGGCGAGAGCGTCCGCGTGCTGTTCAACTTCATGGATGTCGGGTTGGCGATCTGGCTGATCCTGTTGATCGTCTTCGCGGTGCGACGGTCGCTGACGGCGCGTCGCACGTACGTGCTTCTGGCCATCGGTGCCGTCGTCAACCTGCTCGTGGTGGTCACTGTCGGATTCGTCCAGGGCGGCTGGGCGCCCGTACTCGTGCTGTTCGCGTTCGAAGCGGGCATCGCGTGCCTGCTGGCGGCGGCGATCGTCGTGCCGCTCGTGCACCGTCTCGTCAAGCCCCCGATTACTTCTGGCGCTCCGACATAGCCTGAAAACATGCCACGACTCCGCCGCTCCGACACGAGCGGGCCGGGGTTCCGGCGCGTGAAGAGCGGGCGTGGCTTTCGCTACACGACCGACGACGGCGACCCCGTCGACGCGGTGACCCGAGAGCGCGCGGCGAGCCTCGTCATCCCCCCGGCCTGGACCGACGTCTGGATCGCGCCGCACGCCAACGGGCACGTGCAGGCGACGGGGCTCGACGATGCCGGTCGGCGCCAGTATCTCTATCACCCCGCGTGGCGGGAGCAGAAGGACGGCCAGAAGTACGACCGCGCGCTCGAGTTGGCCGCATCGCTGCCCGCTGCCCGCCGGCGCGTGACGCAGGATCTGCGCCGCGACGACCTGTCGCGGGAGCGCGTGCTGGCCGGCGCATTCCGGATGCTGGACACCGGCAGTCTGCGAGTGGGCTCGGAGCGGTATGCGGCGAAGCACGGCAGCTTTGGGCTGTCGACCCTGCTCTGCGCCCACGCGACGGTCGTCGACGGCGACCGGGTCGAGTTGCGGTTCCCGGCGAAGAGCGGGCAGGAGTGGGACTCCGACATCCGCGATGCTGACCTCGCGGCGCTGGTGCGGCGTCTGAAGCGACGCGGGCCGACCGCGAACCTGCTGGCGTGGAAGGACCAGCGGGGATGGCATCCGCTCACCGCCGCCGAGATCAACGATGACGTGCGCGAACGTACGGGCGGCGAGTTCTCGGCGAAGGACTTTCGCACGTTGCATGGCACAGCGGCAGCGGCGATCAGTCTCGCCCGGACCGGCACGGCAGAGACGCCGGCGGCTCGCAAGAGGGCCGTCGTTGCAGCCGTGCACGCCGCGGCGGACGTGCTCAGCAATACGCCGGCGATCGCGCGCGGCAGTTACGTCGACCCGCGGCTGCTTGACGCGTACGAGGGCGGGGTGACGATCGACCCGGCGCGTGCCGGTTCGATCGAGAGTGAGTTGCGGTCGCTGCTGGGCGGGTAGCGGTTCACATCGTCCGTGCGCCGGGCCAGAATGGGCAGGTCGGCCGGGATGGACCCGCGCCGCGCGGGAGGACACCATGGGACTCGACGACATCTTCGACAAGGCCAAGGACGCTGCGGGAGACGCGGCGGCGAAGGTGAAGGACGTTGCCGGCGACGCGGCTGATGCCGTGAAAGACAAGGCGGCAGATGTGAAGGACGCCGCCGATGACGCGGTGCACAGCGAGAAGGCGGAGAAGGCCAGCGACACCGTTCTCGACGGTGCCGAGAAGGCCGCCAATTTCGTGACCGGCGGAAAGCTCGACGACAGGATCGGCGAGATCCGTGACGATGTCGACGCCAAGATCGGCGACGACGAGGCGCGTGCTGCTGCGGCGAAGGCTGCGGCTGAGAAGGGCGGCTCGGGGGTCTAACCCCGCCCCGTCAACCGCGCAGTGAGGGCGGCGGCCGCTTCGACGGTCGCCGCCTTCAGCATGTCCTGCGTCGTGTCGTCGACGGCGGCACGGAGGAAGGTGACGCCGATCGCCGCGGCGGGGTAGTCGTTGCGGTCGAGTGCGGCCGCCCCGACGGAGGCGTATTCGGGCGTGACGTCGCCGTCTTCGCTCGCCCAGCCGCGGTCGCGGGCGACGCCGAGTAGCGCGTCGAGCTCGCGCAGGGTCGATGGTCCGGTCTCGTTGCGGTGGATCAGGGCGTCGCCGCTCGGGTAGAGCGCGCGCACCTGCGCGCGGGGGAGTGCGGCGAGCATCGCCCGGCCGGTCGCGGTGAGGTGGGCAGGCAGCCGCACGCCGACGTCGGACACGGTGGTCGGTGCCCGGAACCCCTGCACGCGGCCCGCGTAGACGACATCCGCACCGCCGAGCACGGCGAGGTGCGCCACCACGGGCGCGGGGGCCGAGGCGACGAGTCGTTCGAGCAGGGGGCGGGCGAGCCGGGCGATCCGTTCCGAGGCGCTGGCGGCAGAGCCCAGCTGTGCGACGAAGTCGCTCAGCCCGTAGGTGCGATCTTCGGGGTAGTGGACCACGAAGCCTTCGTCGCGCAGCACGGCGAGCAGCTGGTACATGCTCGAACGCGGCACCGCGAGTTCGCGGGCGAGAGTGGTCGCCCGCAGCGGCCCGCCGCGGGCGGCGAGAACGCGCAACACCCCCAGCGCGGAGCGCGCGGCCGGGATCGTCGTGTCTGACATACCAGACACAATATCGCCGCGCCCCGATGCGCCGAGGCGGTGACGGGTGTTGCATGGCGCCATGACCGTCACCATCGGCATCGAGGCCGTCTCGCTCGACGAGGTGGTCGCGGTCGCCCGCCACGACGCTCCGGTGCGACTCAGCGACGAGGCGCTCGCCGCCATCGCGGCATCCCGCGCTCTGATCGACCAGCTCGCCGACGATCCCGAACCCCACTACGGCGTCTCGACCGGATTCGGCGCGCTCGCGACCACGGCGATCCCGCCTGAGCGGCGGCAGCAGCTGCAGCGCTCGCTCGTGCGGTCGCATGCCGCGTCGTCGGGCGCCGAGGTGGAGCGTGAGGTCGTGCGCGGCACGATGCTGCTGCGTCTGTCGACGCTCGCGACCGGTCGCACGGGGGTTCGGCCCGAGGTCGCGCGCCAGTACGTCGCCCTGCTGAACGCGGGCATCACGCCGGTGATCGGCGAGAACGGCAGCCTCGGCTGCTCGGGCGATCTCGC
>JBDTQN010000211.1:0-4928 GCA_039932215.1 Pseudolysinimonas sp.
TCGTCGGGCAGGTCGTCGCGCGCCACGCCTGTGACCGTCGCGTAGCGCAGCCCCATCTTGGTCACCGATTCGGCGACGCGTCGCGGCTCGTCGGTGTCATAGTCCGCCGGTTTGCCGGTGTCGATCTGGCAGAAGTCGCAGCGCCGTGTGCACTGGCTGCCGCCGATCAGGAAGGTGGCTTCTTTGTCTTCCCAGCACTCGTAGATGTTGGGGCAGCCCGCCTCCTGGCACACCGTGTGGAGGTCTTCGCTCTTCACCAGGTTGTGCAGGGCCGTGTACTCGGGCCCCATCTTGGCGCGGGTCTTGATCCACTCGGGCTTGCGCTCGATCGGGGTCTCGGCGTTGCGAACCTCGAGGCGCAGCAGCTTGCGCCCGGATGCGTCGATCTGGTCGGCCATCAGGCGAACACCTCGGGTGTGGTTGCGAGGCTCGGCTCGAGGAAGCGGGAGAAATGCCGCTCGATGAAGGGCACCACGTCGGCGGGGGTGACCACCCTGCCGAGCTCGCGGCTGATGCTGGTGACCCCGGCATCCACCAGCCCGCAGGCCACGATGGTGTCGTAGGCCTCGAACGAGTTGCTGCAGTTCAGCGAGAAGCCGTGCATGGTGACGCCCTCCGCGACCCGGATTCCGATCGCCGCGATCTTCTCGCCGGCGCCCCGATCGGGGCCGACGAGCCAGACGCCTGAGCGGCCGTCGACCCGGCGCCCGTCGACCCCTAGCTCGGCGAGCACCTCGATCAACATGCCCTCGAGGCGGCGCACGTACGCGACCACGTCGACCGGGTCGGCGAGCCGCACGATCGGGTACCCGACCAGCTGCCCCGGACCGTGCCAGGTGATCTTGCCGCCGCGATCGACATCGATCACGGGTGTGCCATCTGCGGGGCGCTCGTGCGCCTCGGTGCGTTTGCCCGCCGTGAACACGGACGGGTGCTCCAGAAGGAGGACGGTGTCAGGCGCCCTGCCGCTCGCGACGTCGGCGTGCACCGCACGCTGGATCTCGAGGGCAGTGGAATACGGCACGGAATTGGCGCTTAGTCCCGTGACGACGTAGTCGACCACGGTCCGAGTGTATCCGTCCGCTCCTTCCGGTCGCGCGCAGCCGCGCGGCCTGCACCGATGGGTGTCGGCGCACCCTCTCCCGAGTCGTCGCCGGGGAGGCTCGAGGCATGAATTCGGAACGCATCGTGGCCGGCCACCGGGTGCTGCGCCTGCTGGCGCGGGGCGACCGTTCAGAGGTGTGGCTCGCGGCCGGCGACGTGGTGCTCAAGGTGCTCACGCACCCGCTGGGTGACGGCCAGCCCGGGCTCGAGGCACGGGCGCTGCACGCGGCGCGCGGTGAGCACGTCGTCGAGCTGCTCGATGCCTCGTCGTCTGACGACGAGGTGGTGCTGGTGTTCCCGCGGCTGCCGCGCGGGTCTCTGGCGGGTCTGCTGGCGGCAGGCCAGGGTCTGGATGCGGGGGAGGCCGTGACGATTCTGGCCCCATTGGCAGCGTGCCTGGCCCGCATGCACGAGGCCGGAGTGGCGCACGGGGCCTTGGCCGCCACTCACGTGTTGTTCCGGTCCGACGGTGCACCGGTCGTGATCGGGTTCGGCCGCGCGCAGCTGTTCGAGCCAGGGCTTCCTGAGGTGCTGCGCGAGGTCGTGCCGTCGGTGGTAGAGGATCGGCTCGCACTGGCGTCGCTGGCGGAGGCGGTGCTCAGCCGCGTCACGGGCGCGCGTGCCGCTGCGGCAGCCACATTCGCAGAGTCGGTGCGGTCGACGCCGCTCACCGACCTAGACGCACGCCTCGGCCGTGAACTGTTCGAGTTGGCGGCGGCGCGTCCGGTCGTGTTCGACAGGCCCGTCGGCGAGGCGTCGGGCGTTCGCGCGATCGGCGTGGCAACTGTTCCGCAGCCCGCAGAGGCTGTCGCGCGAGTCGGTCTGGCGGGGCGTCTGATCGACGCCGGCCCGATCGCTGTCGCGCGGGCCGCAGTGCGGGCGCGATGGCAGCGGTGGACGCCCGGTCGACGACGCCTGTTCACGGCCGCAGCGGCCGGTGCCGTCGTCCTGTTCATCGCCCTAGCTGTGATCCCGGCGCCGTCCGCCCCGGTGTCCGACGGGGCCACGGCGGCGCCGGAACCAGCGGAGCCGGCCATCGAGTCGCCGTCCTCGCCGTCAGGAGTGACAGGCGACGATCCACTCCTCGCTCTCGCGGCGCTGACACGGGCTCGCGACCGCTGCTTTCGCGACCTGTCGGTGCTGTGCCTCGACGCGGTCGATCAGCAGGACTCGTCGGCGTTGAACGACGACCGCGCGGCGCTCGATGCCGTCATGGATGCGGGTGCTCCGCCGCCGGTGGTGACGAGTGACGAGGCAGTGATCGTCGAACGGCTCGGTGACTCCGCTCTGATCGCACTGGGTCCGGATAGCGATCCGGCCTCGGTCCTTCTGCTGAAGGGCGAGGCCGGATGGCGCATCCGCGACTATCTTGCGGGCTAGATCCCGAGGTTCTTGGCGAAGTCGCCGCTCTCGAGGCGGTCCTTGACCGCCGTGAGGAAGCGCGCGGCGTCGGCACCATCGACGATCCGGTGGTCGTACGACAGGGCGAGGAACACCACCGAACGGATCGCGATCGCATCCAGCCCGCCATCGCTGACGACGACCGGCTTCTTCTGCACGATGCCGGTGCCGAGAATCGCGACCTGCGGCAGGAACACCACGGGCGTGTCGAACAGCGCGCCGCGCGAGCCCGTGTTCGTCAGGGTGAACGTTCCGCCGGCGAGCTCGTCGGGCTTGAGCTTGTTGTCGCGGGTGCGCTCGGCGAGGTCGGCGATCTGCTGGGCGATCTGGGCGAGGCTGAGGTCGCCGGCGTCGCGCAGCACGGGAGTGAGCAGGCCGCGCTCGGTGTCGACCGCGATGCTGATGTTCTCGTGATCCGGGTAGACGATGTTGTCGCCGTCGACGCTCGCGTTGATGATCGGGTACGCGCGCAGCGCCTCCGCCGATGCCAGCGCGAAGAACGGCAAGAAGTTCAGCTTCGCCCCGGTCTTGGCCAGGAACGCCGCCTTCACCTCATCGCGGAACGCAGCCACCTTGGTGACATCGACCTCGACGACGGTGGTGAGCTGCGCCATCGTCTGCATCGAGACCACGGCGCGCTCGGCGACGACCTTGCGCAGACGCGACATCGGCACGGCCGTGCCGCGCAGCGACGAGGTCTCGAGCTGGGGGGCGGGGGTCGGCGTGATGCCGGACGGAGTCGTGGCGACAGGGGCTGCACCGGCTACCGCCGCGAGCACGTCCTGCTTGCGGATTCGACCACCGACGCCGGTTCCGGCGATGCCGTCGAGGCTGACGCCCTTGTCGTTCGCGAGCTTGCGGACGATCGGAGTGACGTAGCCGGCGTGAGCCGTCGACACGGCTGCGGCGGGCGCTGCAGCGGCGGGAGCGGGCGCAGGTGCTGCCGCGGGCTCGGGTGCCGGGCCGGGCTCGGGTGCCGGAGTGGGCTCGCGTGCCGGAGCGGGCTCGGGTGCCGGAGCCGGCTCCACAGGCGCCGGTGCAGCCTGGGTCGGGTCAGCTTCTTGTGCAGCGGCCTCCGGAGTTGCCGGGGCGGCTACGGGCTGCTCGGTCGACGGAGCAGTGGGCTCGGCCTGTTCCGGCGTCGGAACGGGTGCCTCTGCGGCGGGCGCAGGCTCGGGAGCGGGCGCAGGCTCAGGAGCAGCTTCAGGAGCGGGTGCAGCTTCAGGAGCGGGTGCTGCCTCAGGAGCGGGTGCTGCCTCAGCCGCGGGGGCCTCGGCAGCCGGGGCGGCAGGTGCCGCACCCGCACCCGAACCGTCACCGATGGTGACGAGCGCGGTGCCCACCTCGACGGTCTCGTCTTCGGCGACCAGGATCGCCTCGATCACACCGGCGACAGGCGACGGGATCTCGGTGTCGACCTTGTCTGTCGAGACCTCGAGCAGCGGCTCGTCGACCTCCACACGGTCGCCGACCTTCTTCAGCCAGCGGGTGACCGTGCCCTCGGTGACACTCTCGCCGAGTGCCGGAAGGCTGACGGATTCGCTCATCGGTGATGCTCCTTAGCGGGTTTCACGTTCTAGTTTAGGTGCGGGGTGCTGCCAGCGGTCAGATGGCGTGCAGCGGCTTCCCGGCGATTGCCAGGAAAGCCTCGCCGAGCGCCTCGTTCTGCGTCGGGTGCGCGTGGATGAACGGGGCGATGTCTTCGGGGTACGCCTCCCAGTTCACGACCAGCTGCGCCTCGCCGATCAGCTCGCCCACGCGGGCGCCGATCATGTGCACGCCCACGACCGGACCATCCTTCACGCGCACGACCTTGACCGAGCCCGCAGTGCCGATGATGTGGCTCTTGCCGTTGCCGGCCAGGTTGTAGTCGTAGCTCGACACGGCCTCGGCACCGTACTGCTCGACGGCCTTCGCCTCGGTGAGACCGACGGAGGCCACTTCGGGGTCGGAGTAGGTGACCTTGGGGATGTTGATGTCAGACACGACTACCGGGTTCAACCCGGCGATCTCTTCTGCCACAAAGATGCCCTGCTGGAACCCGCGGTGCGCGAGCTGCAGGCCGGGGACGATGTCACCGACGGCCCAGACACCGGGGATGTTGGTCTTGAGTCGCTCGTCGGTGAGCACGAATCCGCGATCCATGGTGACGCCGACCTCTTCGAAGCCGAGGCCGCTCGTCGACGGACCGCGACCGACCGCGACCAACAGGAGGTCAGCCTCCACCGTTTCGCCGTTCTCGAGCGACACGATCACGCCGGTCTCGCTCTGGGTGACACCGGCGAACCGGACACCGATCTTGAAGTCGATGCCGCGCTTGCGGAAGGCGCGCTCGAACTGTTTGCTGACCGACTCGTCTTCGTTGGGGACCAGGTGCGGCAGCGCCTCGATGATGGTGACCTCGGCGCCCCAGGAACGCCAGA
>JBDTQN010000212.1:0-4911 GCA_039932215.1 Pseudolysinimonas sp.
GCAGAACACCACGCCCGAGCAGATGAAGATGTTCCTCACCCGGCTCGGGTTCGGCACCCGCATGGTCGTGACCGGCGACATCACCCAGGTCGATCTGCCCACCGGCACCAGCGGCCTGCGACTGGTCACACGCGTGCTCGGCGAGATCGACGACATCCACTTCGCGACGCTGACCAGCGACGACGTGGTGCGCCACACCCTCGTCGGCCGCATCGTCGACGCGTACACGAAGTACGACGAGCTCAAGCAGGCGGGCATTCAGACCCCGGATGCCGCGGCCGGCAACCGCGCCGACCGTCGCGGCCGCGCGCCCCAGGACCGCAAGAAACCCTGGCAGCAGTAGCCGGCGATGAGTATCGAGATCAACAACGAGTCAGGTGCCGAGGTCGACGAGGGCGCGCTGCAGCGGCTCGCGATCTTCGCCCTCGACCACCTGCACGTGCACACCGAAGCCGACCTCGCCATCCTGATGGTCGACGAGGCCGCGATGGAGCAGTTGCACGTGCAGTGGATGGACGAGCCCGGCCCGACCGACGTGCTCAGTTTTCCCATGGACGAGTTGCGTCCCGGCAGCGAAGACGAGGTGACCCCTGCCGGGCTGCTCGGCGACATCGTGCTCTGCCCCCAGGTCGCGATCGCGCAGGCCGAGGGTGCCGGCCACACGTCCATGGACGAGATGCTGCTGCTGACCGCCCACGGCATCCTGCACCTGCTCGGTTTCGATCACGCCGAACCCGACGACGAGAAAGAGATGTTCGGCATTCAGCGCGACATCCTCGTCGGGTTCACCCTCGCCGAGCGAAAACGGTGACCCGGTGATCGGCGTCTTCATCGCGGTGGCCGTGCTGCTGGTCGCCTTCGGCGGCCTGCTCGCCGCGGCCGACGCCGCGCTGGGCGTGCTGAGCCGCAATGACCTGATCGACCTCGCCTCGGGCAGCCGGGTGAAGCGGTCGCTGCTCGCGATCGCGGCCGACGTGCCGTCGCACGTGAACGCGATCAACTTCTTGCGTATCACGTCAGAGACGACGGCTGCCGTGTTGGTGACGCTCGCCCTCGCGGCGACGTTCCCGGCCCGCGGCCAGTGGTGGCTGATCCTGCTGATCGCGGCGCTGATCATGACCGGCGTCTCGTTCGTACTGGTCGGCTCGAGTCCGCGGTCGGTGGGGCGCGCTCACGCCCGCGGCCTGATGCTGTTCGCCGCGTTCCCCGTCCACGCCACCCGCGTGTTGCTGGGCCCGCTGGCCGCCGCCCTCGTGGCGATCGGCAACCGTGTCACACCCGGCCGCCCCCGCACGCAGACCTTCTCGAGCGAAGAGCAACTGCTCAGCATGGTCGATGAGGCCGCCGAACTCGATGTGCTCGAGCAGGATGATCGTGAGCTCATCCACTCGATCTTCGAATGGGGTGACACGGTGGTGCGCGAGGTGATGATCCCGCGTACCGACATGATCACCATCGACGACGATCAGCACATCGGCGATGCGATGAACCAGTTCTTGCAGACCGGGGTCTCGCGCATGCCCGTCGTCGGCAAGGACGCCGACGAGGTGCTCGGCATTCTGTACCTGCGTGACGTCGCGCGCCTGCACTATGAGAAGCCCCTCGACGCCGAGCACACCCTCGTGCGCGATCTGGCGCGCCCGGCGCTGTTCGTGCCCGAGTCGAAGAAGGCCGACGACACCCTGCGGCAGATGCAGCTGGATTCGAACCACCTCGCGATGGTGGTCGACGAGTACGGCGGCATCGCCGGCCTCGTCACCATGGAGGACCTGATCGAAGAACTGGTCGGCGACATCTCTGACGAGTACGACCGCGATGCGCCCGATGTGGCCGACCTCGGCGGCGGGGTGTTCCGGGTGAGCGCGCGCCTGCCCAAAGACGAACTCGGCGACCTGTTCGGCATCGAGCTCGACGACGACGATGTCGACTCGGCGGGCGGACTGCTCATCAAGGCGGTCGGGCGTCTGCCCGAGGTGGGGTCGCGCGCCGTGGTCTCGGGGCTCGTGTTGCGCGCCGAGCGTGTCGAGGGTCGCCGCAAGCTGCTGCGTACTCTGATCGTCGAGCGCGACCAGTCGCTGATCGAGGCGCAAGACGCCTGGGGAAACAACGGCGATCAGGATGACTGAGCACCGGTCTGGTTTCGTCACCTTCGTCGGCCGTCCGAACGTCGGCAAATCGACGCTGACGAACGCCCTGGTGGGCGAGAAGGTGGCCATCACGTCGTCGAAACCGCAGACCACCCGACGCGCGATCCGCGGGGTGGTGCACGCGCCATCCGGTCAGCTGATCATCGTCGACACCCCGGGAATCCACCGTCCGCGCACCCTCCTCGGCCAGCGCCTCAACGACGTCGTCAACAACACGCTCGGAGATGTCGACGTGATCGGCTTCTGCCTCCCCGCCGACGAGAAGATCGGACCGGGGGACCGCTTCATCAACGATTCGCTGGATGCCTTCCCGCGGGCGAAGAAGGTCGCGATCGTGACGAAGATCGACGCGGTCTCGAAGAACCGGGTCGGCGAGCGGCTGCTGGCCGTGAGCGAGCTGCACGACTGGGAGGCGATCGTGCCGGTGTCGGCGACCAGCCGCATCCAGCTCGATGTGTTGCAGAAGGCTCTGATCGAGCTGCTGCCCGTGGGGCCGTCGCTGTATCCCGACGACGCGACGACCGACGAGACCCTCGAGGGACGCATCGCCGAGCTGGTGCGCGAGGCGGCGCTCGAGGGCGTGCGCGACGAGCTGCCGCACTCCCTCGCGGTGACCATCGACGACATGGTCGAGCGCGACGACAAAGATCTGCTCGAGATCTACGCAAACCTCTGGGTGGAGCGCGACAGCCAGAAGGGCATTGTCATCGGGCACAAGGGTGCGCGACTGCAGGAGGTCGGCGCGCGGGCGCGGGCCTCGATCGAGGCACTCGTGGGGCGCCAGGTATTTCTGTCCATGCGCGTGAAAGTCGCGAAAGAATGGCAGCGCGACCCCAAACAGCTGGGACGCCTGGGCTTCTAGGAGAATCCGTGCGCCGACTCGTCCCCGCTCTGCTCATCGCCGTCGGTTGTGCCGTCAGCTTGTCGGGGTGCGTGCTGTTGCCGCTGCTGCCGCAGACCGGACCCCAGGCGACGCCGTTCACGACCGATGGTCCGCTCGCGAACGCGCCAGCGGGCTGGCAAGACCTCGATCCGTGCGACCCGAGCGACCGCTGGGTCTACGTCGAGGGCTACCCGGTTGAGGAGATGGAGGCCGCCGGTCTCGAGGCCGAATGCGGAGGCACCTACTTCGACTCCGACGTGCCGACCTACACGAGCGTGGGCGACTCGTCGGTGTCAGAAGACCAGCTCGACACGCTGCTCGGGCAGCTGGAGGCGGTGGGCTACGAGCAGAACGGGAGCACGTTCCAGCGCCCGGAACCGGGCGACGAGCCCGGCCTGGTGGGCAGCTTCCAGTACGACCGCAACACCGATCCCGACGGCGCCGAGACCATCTTCGTCGTCAACTTCTGGACCGGCGCGCAGCCGATCCAGTACCAGACCTTCGTCGACTACGAGTCCCCGGCGACGCGCGCCCTGCAGCGCTAACTCGCGGCGCGGCTCAGGCCGCCCAGGCGGTCGCCACCATGTCGGGCAGCAGCGGCGCCGCGTCGACGTTGGTCATCGAGATGTAGATCCAGACGTCGTCGCGGGTGAACACCGTCTCGACCGTGTCGACCGGGAACTGCGAGTTCGGCGTCGTCTTGTCGCAGCGCGTGCCCTCGAACGCCTCGGTGCAGGCGAAACCACTGGCCTTCACGACGTCGAGGTACGCGGCACTGTCTGCGGCGGGCGCCGAGTAGTAGATGAGGTCGCCGCCGGTGGTGTCACCGGTGAACCACGAGCAGGTCAGCAGCTTCGAGGCGGATGCCGGCGCCGGACGCACCAGATCGGCCGGGTCGCGCGCGTCGATGCCCGAGAACACCTGGTTCAGGGTGATCTGCGACGCGATGGCGCCGCAGTTGGCGGGGAGGGCGAACACCGGCCCGGCGGGCTCGGGATCGGGCGTCGCCGTGGCGGAGTCACTGGGGGTCGGCTCGGCGACGGTGGGGTCGGGGGAAGGGTCGGACGGGCCGCAGGCGCTGAGGGTGAGCGCGGCAGCGACCAGCGGAAGCGCGAGAAGGGCGATACGGGAACGGTTCATGGCGCACTCCAAGGGTTCGGCGATCGTCGCACCAGGATAGGGGCTTCCGGGGGCTACATCGGGAGGATGATTCCGTGCGCCGCAGGGACGATTCCGGGGCGGGCGACGTGCGGAGGTGGCGGCGGGCACCTACCGTGGGGGCATGTTCCGCACGCTCACGCACCGGCAACTCGCGTTCGACATCGTCGTGCCGATGGCGCTGGTCGTGTTCGGCTTCGTGGTGGTGCGCAGCTACGGGTACGGTGCGGTGCTCGTCGCGGTCGGCATGGGCGCTGCGCTCATCCCACGTCGGTTCAGTCCGATTCTCGCGCTCGGCATCGCGTGGGCGGTGTGCCTCTGGCAAGTGCTCTCCGACATCCCCCCGAACGTCTCCAACCTGGCGGTACTCGCCATTCTGTACACCACCAGCGCGTACGGCACCCGGCTGGTGCGCTGGATCGGGTTCGCCTCCGCGATCGTCGGCGCCCTCGTCGTCGCCGCGTCGGTGACGCTGCCGCAGGTGCTCGACCAGCTGGTGGTCGGCGACCTCTCGAGCGTCTTCAACCTCCGCAGCTACGTCGCGGCAGGGTTGCTGGTCTTCACCTCGTCCGCGGTCGCCTTCCTGCTGTCGTGGACCTCGGGGCTGCTGGTGCGTACCTGGTGGCGCGCTCGCGACAGCCGCCGCGCGGCGGCGGTGGCCGAACAGGAGGTCGCCGCCGAGCAGGAACGCACCCGCATCGCGCGCGACATGCACGACGTGGT
>JBDTQN010000213.1:0-4896 GCA_039932215.1 Pseudolysinimonas sp.
CTACCCGCACATGACCGTCGCCGAGAACATGGGCTTCGCGCTCAAGATCGCCGGCATCGGCAAAGAGGACCGCGCCAAGCGTGTTCTCGAAGCGGCCAAGCTGCTCGACCTCGAGCCCTATCTCGGCCGCAAGCCGAAGGCGCTCTCCGGTGGTCAGCGTCAGCGTGTCGCCATGGGCCGCGCCATCGTGCGTCAGCCCCAGGTGTTCCTCATGGACGAGCCGCTGTCCAACCTCGACGCCAAACTGCGCGTGCAGACCCGCACCCAGATCGCGTCGCTGCAGCGTCGCCTCGGCGTCACCACGGTCTACGTCACCCACGACCAGACCGAGGCCCTCACCATGGGCGACCGCATCGCCGTCCTGAAGGACGGCGTGCTGCAGCAGGTCGGCACCCCCCGCGACCTGTACGAGAAGCCCAAGAACGTGTTCGTCGCCGGCTTCATCGGCAGCCCGGCGATGAACCTGTTCCCCGCCGACCTGGTCGACGGCGGCGTCAAGTTCGGCACCGCGATCGCCAAGGTCGACCGTGACACCCTCGGCAACGCCAAGGGCAAGAAGATCACGATCGGCGTGCGTCCCGAAGACCTCAAGGTCGACACGAAGGGCGACGGCCTCAAGGTCGACGTCGATGTCGTCGAGGAGCTGGGCGCCGATGGCTACCTGTACGGTCACACCGAGATCGACGGACAGCGCGTCGACATCGTGGTGCGCACCGACGGGCGTTCGCACCCGAACGCAGGCGACAAGATCGTCATCACTCCCGTGCCGCAGCACGTGCACACGTTCGACACCGAGAGCGGCGAGCGTCTGAGCGACGTCGCGATCGCGGCGAGCACCACGACCGCGGCCAAGTAGACCCCCAAGGAGAGTGCCGCGTTCCCTCGGGAGCGCGGCACTTTTCTGTCAGAGGAGCGTGCTGACCGGGTTCTCGATGCGGCGCACGAACGCGGCCATCCACTCGGCGGCAACGGCACCGTCGATCACGCGGTGGTCCGCCGACAGGGTGACCGTCATCACGGTGCCGACCGCCAGTTCGCCGTCATCGACGACCGGTTGCTGCTTCGCGGCCGACACGGCAAGGATTCCGGACTGCGGCGGGTTCAGGATCGCCGAGAACTCGTCGACCCCGTACATGCCGAGGTTCGAGACCGAGAAGCTCCCGCCCTCGAGCTCGTCTTGGCGCAGCTTGCCGGCGCGGGCGCGCTCGGCGGCGTCCGCCACCGCGGCGGCGACCTGCGTGAGGCTCATTGCCTCGACCGCGCGCAGCACGGGCGTCAGCAGTCCGCCGTCGACGGCGACCGCGACGGCGATGTCGGCCGTCGAGAACGACGTGATGTGATCGCCACCCCAGATCGCGTTGGCGGCGGGCACATCGATCAGGGCACCGGCGACGGCTTTGAGCACGAAGTCGTTGACCGACACCTTGCGGTCGGCGGCCTCGTTGACCTCGCGCCGCAGTTCGAGCAGTCTGTCGACCCGGCAGTGCGCCGTCACGTAGAAGTGCGGCACCGTGGTCTTGCTCTCCGTGAGGCGGCGGGCGATCGCGCGGCGCATCGGGGTCAGCTTGATCTCGGTTGCTTCACCCGACACGACGGTGGGAGCGCCCTCCGTCGTCGGAGCCGCGACATCGAGGTCGCGGCGCACGATGCGGCCATCGGGGCCGGTGCCCGCCAGGCCGCCGAGGTCGATCCCCTTCTCTTTCGCGAGCCGCCGGACGATCGGGCTGGCGAACAACCGGTCGCCGCGCGAGGGGGTGTTCTCCGGCGGGGATGCCACCACGCCATCCGCCGCCGGAGAAGTCGAAGAGGGGACGGGGGGTTCGGCGGTTGTCGCTGGCGCGGCCGAGACCCCGGCCTCGGCGAGCGCCGCCGCGACAGCGTCGTCACCCTCCCCCGCCGCCAGGATCACGGCGATCGGCGCACCGACGGGCACGTTGTCACCGGGTTCGACCAGCAGCCGGGCGATGGTGCCGCCGACCTCTGACTCGAACTCGACGACCGCCTTCTCGGTCTCGATCTCGGCCAGCGGCTGACCGGCCGTGACCGTGTCACCGGCCTTCAGCATCCAGGTCTGAATCGCGCCCTCGGTGACCCCGGCGAGCGCGGCCGGCATGCGCACGACGGTGGCCATCAGCGCGCCCCCATTCCTCGACGCACCAACTCGAGGCCGGCGACGACCTCTTCGGTGCGCGCGATCGCCGCGCGTTCGAGCACTTTCGAGATCGACGGCGACGCCTCGCCCCCGGTGACGCGCTGAATCGGCTGATCGAGCCAGTCGAAGTACCTGCGCTGAATCTCGTCGGCGAGCCACGCACCGTACGAGGTGCCGCGGGCGCCCTGCTCGACGATCAGCACAGCGTTGGTCTTCTGGATCGAGGCGCCGATGGTGTCCCAGTCGAGCGAGGCGCGGTCGAGCCAGCGCAGGTCGATGAGCTCGCCGTCGATTCCGGTCTGCTCGATCGCGCCGAGGCTGTGCGCGACCATCGACAGGTACGAGATGACGGTCACATCCGATCCGGCACGGCGCACCGCGGCACGACCGGGCGGCAGGATGTAGTCGAGGTCGCCCTCGGGGACGCGGTCGGCGGTGCCGTACAAGTCGACGTGCTCGATCACGAGTACCGGATCCTGCAAGGCGAGCGCCGCATTCATCAGCCCGACGTAGTCGGCCGCCGACGAGGGCGCGACGATGCGCCAGCCGGGCGCCGTCGCGAAGATGCCGGCCGGATCCATCAGATGCTGCGAGCCGTAGCCCGAACCCATGGCGACCTTGGTGCGCAGAACGAGCGGCACCGGGTTGTCGCCGCCGAACATGTGGCGCGCCTTGCCGACCTGGTTGAACACCTGGTCGGCCGCGACCCACATGAAGTCCGGGTACATGAATTCGACCACGGGACGGAACCGGCCGTCGAGCGCCAGCCCGCCGCCGAGCCCGGCGAACGCGTTCTCGCTGATCGGGGTGCCGAGGATGCGGCCGTCGGGGCTGGTCTGGTCGCCGTACTTTTTCGCGAGACCCTTGGTCGCCCCGTTGGTGCCGCCGTTCAACCGGTGCACGTCTTCGCCCATGACGACGATGCGCGGGTCCTGCTCCATGCGGCGGTCCATGACGGCCGCCACGGCATCCACGAACTTGGTGTCGACCCAGCCGCCGGTGTGGTCGAGCGGATCGGCGACGGTGAGGCCGGCGAGTTCGCTCGCATCACCGCGCATGCCGACGTCGACGAAGCCGGGGTCGGGCCACAGCTCGGGCCGGATGCGACGCTTGCCGGCGTTGTCAGGATCGGCATCCAGCAGCTCGCTCACCGCCGCCGCCATCGCGGCCTGCGCCGCCGCGCGCAGGCTCGCCACCGCGGCGTCGTCGATGAGTCCGAGCTTCGTCATCTCGCGGGCCATGCGCTCGAGCGGGTCGCGCGTGCGCCATTGCGCTTCTTCTTCTTTGCTGCGGTAGCCGAATGCGCTCCCGGGGTACGGGCCGTTCTGGTGGAAGAACCGGTACACCTCGGCCTCGATGATCGCGGGACCGTCGCCCGCGCGCATGCGTTCGGCGGCGGCCTCCATCGCCAGGTGCACGGCGAGCGGGTCCATGCCGTCGACGCGCCAACTCGGGATGGCGAACCCCTGCCCGCGGATCGAGAACCGCGGGTCGGCCGAGATCTCGTCGGAGCGGGTCGACACGGCGTACTGGTTGTTCTCGATGAAGAAGCAGACCGGCAGCTTCCAGGTCGCGGCGAGGTTCATCGACTCGAGGATCGAGCCGATCTGGCTGGCGCCGTCGCCGAAGTAGTTGATCGTGAGGTCGTCGGTACCCGAGTGCTTCTGCGCCCACGCGTTGCCGGTCGCCATCGGCGCACCGCCTCCGACGATCGCATTGGTGCCGAGTGCGCCCGCCTCGAACCACTGCAGGTGCATCGAACCGCCGCGGCCACGGCAGTAGCCCTGCGCGAGGCCGAGGATCTCGGCGAGGGTGCGCTGCAGCACGGTCTGAATCTCGGGACTCACCGGCTCGGCCGGGTCGATCGCGCCGCCGGACACGTGTGTGAGGGCTTTGGCCAAGAACTGGTGGTGACCGCGATGCGAGCCGTTCACGCCGTCGGAGGAACGCAGACCCGCGATCGAGCCGACCGCGCCGCCCTCCTGTCCGATGCTCGAGTGTGCGGGGCCGTGCACGAGTGTCTCGCCGGCGAGTTCGAGCACGGTCTCTTCGAATGCGCGGATCAGATGCAGCTGGCTGAGCATGGTGCCGAGCAGGGCAGAATCCGCGGCTTTCCAGTCGGCGGCGGTGGTCGAGAGCTCGATCCACTCGACCCCGGTGTCCAAACGGCTTTGTTTCGGCATGCGAGGACGCTATCGCGAGATTGAATCCAATTCAACCGTTCTCGGCAGCAATATCTGGAAATCAGGCCCGACATCCGGCATGATGTATCCAATGAGCGGCATTCCCGGCCTTCGCGGCACCGACCACCTCGGCATCACCGTGCCCGATCTGGATGCCGCCGAGCGCTTCTTCATCGACGTGATCGGAGCCGTGCACGTCTACACGCTCGGCGCCAAGCGCGACGACGACAGCGACTGGATGCGAACCCAGCTCGGCGTCGACCCGCGCACCGTGATCCGCGAGATCCGATTTCTGCGCCTCGGCAACGGCACCAACATCGAGCTGTTCGACTACGACGCTGCCGACGGGCAGGCGCCTCAGCCGCGCAACAGCGACATCGGCGGCTACCACCTGGCGCTGTACGTCGACGATATGGATGCCGCGGTCGCCCACCTGCGCGCCCACGACGTCGAGATCATGGGCGAGCCCGTCGCCAGCGCAGGCGCCTCGGCCGGTCAGCGGTGGCTCTACTTCCGCAGCCCGTGGGGCATGCAGTTCGAGCTGGTGAGCTACCCCGATGG
>JBDTQN010000214.1:0-4863 GCA_039932215.1 Pseudolysinimonas sp.
GCGAGCAATACGGCCCCGCAGATGCGGTCGAGCCACAGCGCTCCGCGCCGGCTGAGCAACCGCACGACTTGGGAGCCGGCGGCGGCGTAGGCAAACTGGATCGCGAAGTCGATCGCGCAGAACACGGTGCCGATGATCAGGTACTGCGCGAGCTGCGGCTCGGTCGCAGTGATGAACTGCGGCAGCAGCGCGCCGACGAACAGGTACCCCTTGGGGTTGGTCACCGCGACGAGGAAGCACTTCATGAACACCGCGCGCCGTGACCCGCGCGGGTCGTCATCGTCGCGCACCGCGAAGTGACCCTTTGACAGCAGCAACCGGATGCCGAGATAGACCAGGTAGGCGACGCCGATCCACTTGACGACCGAGAACCAGAATTCGCTGGCCAGCAGAATCGCGCCGAGGCCGATGGCGACCGCCGTCACCAGCACGATGTCTGACGCGACCGCGCCTAGCATCCCGTAGGTGGCCCGGCGCAGGCCGAAGCGCGAACCGTTGGCGAGCGCGAGCAGAACCGTGGGTCCCGGGATCGCGATCGCGACGACAGCGACGAGCGCGAATGCGGCGACGGTGGCGAGGGTCATTCGCACAGGCTACAGAACGTTGATCGCGGTAGCGCGCCAGCGATTGTCGAGTCCTTCGAGGCGCAACGCGACCGCTCGGACCCGTGCTCGCCCGCGCACGATCACGACGGCCTCGACGACGCCGTCACGCGGCTCGCCCACGCTCGTCGACCCGATCGTGAACGCTGGACGGGTCGGCTGTTGCCCCTTCGCCGCTCGTGCACGACTCGAGATCACCACTCGCTTGAGCAGGTGACGGTACACGTCGTCGCTGACCCAGCGGGAGATCTGCTCGAGCTCGCGAGCACCCGCCAGGATCTCGATCACGCATCGAGTCAGGTTCTCGAGCAGCGGCACAGGATCGGGAAGATGCTGCGTCGACGTCGGCTGATGCCCGAAGAAGTCGTCGGGATCGAACCGGGTGCGCAGCATCCGCGCCGCGGTTCCCTCGACGATCGGTTCGTCGTATTCCAATTGCGATGGCGCGCCGAATTCTGGCTCGCGCGAAACCTGCACCATGCCCACCCCTGACATTTCGGCTGAATTCACCTGGTCCGCGCGAGAACCATGCACACCTAATCACGGCAGCCGAGGACCCATCAGCTATGTGACGTGAACTGTGGAAAACCCGACGGGATCGCCGCGGTGGCTGACTAGCCTCACCCGCATGCGCTGGGATCATCTGTTCGACGACCTCGAGTCGCAGCTCGAGCACGAACTCGGCGCCGAAGAGATCGACCTCTTGGCAGAGGAGGAGCGGCTGCGCCTCGGCCGCCTAGCGCTGCGCGACCGGCTCCATGTGCTGATGCTCGAGACAGGCGTCGCGTCACCGCTTCGGCTGGTCCTCACCGACGGCACTCGCATCTCGCTGACGGTCGGAGCAGTCGGCCGCGACTGGCTCGCCGGCGAGCTCGTCCGTGAGGGCGGCGCACCGTCCTCCAGCGTCGTCCCCGTCGCGGCTATCGCCGCGTGCTTCCCGGATGCTGCCCAGACCGCCGCCAGCACCGCACCGGACCCGCGGGACGGCTCGGGAGTCGCATCCCTTGCCTCTCGGCTCGGCCTGCCGTTTGTGCTGCGCGACCTCTGCCGACGCAGAACCTCGCTGCACGTCACCACGGTGCGAGAACAGTTGCACGGCACCATCGACCGGGTGGCGCGCGATCATCTCGATCTGGCCGAGCACGAGCCGGGACTGGCCCGGCGCACCTCCGCCGTCACCGCGCTCCGGATGCTGCCCCTGCCAGAGATCGTGCAGGTGCGGTTCTGAGTCAGAGCGCGGTCAGCTCGGCAACCGAGGCGTACTCGGCTTGGTTCCACAGCCCGCGGCGGCGGTTCTCTTCGTACTTGTCGGCGATGTAACGCTCGAGCACGTCGCGTTCGACCCGCCAGTGACCGTTGCCGCCGATCTTGATGGCGGGCATCTCGCCCGTGCGTACCAGTGCGTATGCCTGGCTCGCGGAGATGTTCAGGACTTCGGCGACGTCGACGAGGGTGAGAAAGCGCCCGAGGCCGGTGGAAGGGGTATCCGGTGGCGTCATGGCTCGATTATGCGCCGCTCTCCGCGGCCGGAACCGGCGTGTGGATAACTTCGACGACGGCTCGGGTCGCCCGCGACCATGGTGCCCATGACCTCGCCCCCTCCCGCCCGTCGTCGTCGTTTCGCCGTCGACATCCGGCTACTGATCGGCATCGGATTGGTCGCCCTGTCCGTGGCGGGTGTGATGTCGATCGTCAGCGCCGCCGATCGACGCGTCACTGTCTACGTCGCTGCCGACACCCTCGCGCCGGGCGACCGCGTCGAACCCGATCAGTTGCTGGCCCGCCGCGTCAACCTCGACGACGCACAGGCGCTGTACCTCTCGGCCGGTGATCTGCCCGACGACGGGCTGATCGCAACCGCGGTGGTGCGCCGCGGCGAGCTGGTCCCGATCTCTGCGGTGGCGACCGCGGGCAGCAACCGCTCGACCTCGATCGTGCTCGAACTCGCGGGAGAGGTGAGTGCCTCGGTGGTGCCCGGCGCCCTCGTCGACATCTGGTCGTCAGCTACGGTCAGTGGCGACGGCACGGTCGGATCGTCCGCGGGCTTCGGGCCCCCGACTGTGCTCACCGCCGACGCGATCGTGGTGCGCGTCATCGAACCGGATGGCATCGTCTCGGCGGCCGACGGAAGGTCGGTCGAGGTGCAGGTGCCGAGGTATCGCATCGCGCGACTGCTGCAGGCGATCGCGAACGGCGACGCGCTCGCAGTGGTGCCCGCGGGCATCCCGCTGACGCCGCGATGACGCGGTTCGCTCTCGCCGTCCCGGTCGAGCACGAGCAGCGGCTCGCGGCTGAGGCGGCGCGTCATGGGCACGAGGTCGTGGTGCGCTGCTCGGGGGCCGAAGAACTCGCGGCCCGCATTCCCGCGGCCACTCCCGAGGCCGCGTTGGTCGCCGCCATTCCGCAGTATCTCAACGCCGCTCTGGTGTCGACATGCGACGCGGCCGGGGTGCGGCTGGTGGTCTGCGCCGCAGGACCGGAACAGCACAGGCACGCGCGGGCGCTCGGCATCATCGACGCGATCGACGGCGAGCCCGCGTGGCACACACCAGTTCAGGATGCGGCGCGGCCGCCCGACACCGGCCAAGTCGTCGACGACGATACCTCCGCGCCGTACGAGCCGCCGACCGCTCCCGCTCGACCGCGCGGAACGGTCATCACGGTCTGGGGCCCGCATGGCGCTCCCGGCCGCACCAGTCTTGCGATCGCGATCGCCGCCGAACTCGCAGATACCGGCCTCACCGTCGCGCTGGGCGATGCCGATACCCATGCCGCCTCCATCGACCCCGCGCTCGGCCTCCTCGACGAGGCGCCGGGCTTCGCGGCGGCGTGCCGGCTCGCCGGAACCGGTGCTCTGACGAACGCCGAGTTCGAGCGCATCGCCGAGTGGAACCGCTCCGGTCACACCGGGTTCTGGGTGCTCACCGGGCTCGGTCGCCCGAGCCGCTGGCCCGAACTCACGGCGAAGCGGGTCACCGGGGTGATCGACGCGGCACGTACCTGGGTCGACGTGCTGGTGCTCGACGTCGCCCCCAGCCTCGAGCAAGACGAAGAGCTGTCGAGCGACCTCGCGGCCCCGAGGCGCAATGCCGCCACGATCGCGGCAGTACGTGCCGCCGATCACGTGGTCGCCGTGGCATCCGCTGATCCGATCGGTCTGACCCGCTACCTCCGCGCCCACGCCGAACTGGTCGAGTCGGCGGAACCGACCAGGATGACCACTGTCGTGAACAAGGTCCGGTCAGGCGCGATCGGTGTGAACCCGCAAGCGCAGATCGCCCAGACGCTCTCGCGGTTCGGCGGCATCTCGCAGCCGGTGCTGATCCCGTGGGATCCGGCCGCGTTCGACGCCGCCGTGTTGGGCGGCAAGGCGCTCCGCGACGCAGCACCGAGATCCGCGGCCCGGCTCGCGGTCCGCACCCTGGTGCTCGAGCGTCTGACACCCGCGCCCGTGCGCGAGTCGCGGCGGTCGCGCCGCAAGCTAGCCTGAATGCGTGACCACCCTCTCCGACCTCATGGTCGCCCACGGGCGAGCGGACGAGGCGGACATCGACTGGCTGCACCTGCTGGTCGCAGACGGGCAGCTGATCGCCGACCTCGCGTTCGCCGACATCGTGCTGTGGGTTCCGACCAGCGACGGCAGCTTCATCGCCGTCGCCCACTCGCGCCCCTCTAGCGCGGCGACACTCTTCTACCGCGACTTCGTCGGGCAGCAGATCAAACCCGAATGGAAGAAGCAGGTCACCGAAGCGTTCGAGACCGCGCAGATCGTCGACACCGCAGCACCCGACTGGTACGAAGAGACGCCCACCCGCGTGCGCGCCGTGCCGGTGCTGCGGCGCCTCTCACCGAGCGGTGCCGCCATCACGAACACCCCCATCGCGGTGCTCACCCGCCACAGCAATCTGAGCGAGGCCCGCACGCCCGGCCGGCAAGAGCTCACCTTCAACCAGTGCGCCAACGACCTGTTCGCGATGATCGCGTCCGGCGACTTCCCCGACCTGGGTGCACCCAGCGGGCCCCGGCGCGGAGCCCCCCGCGCATCCGATGGTCTCGTCCGTCTCGACATCGACGGCAATGTCACCTTCGCCAGTCCCAACGGCCTGTCCGCGTTCAACCGCATGGGGTTCGCCGGCGAACTAGAGGGGGAGTCGCTGGCAGAGGTCACCACCGAGCTACTGCGCGGAAAGATCGTCATCGACGAGTCGCTGCCGCTCGTCGTCACCGGCCGTGCCCCCTGGCGCACCGACATCGAAGCGCG
>JBDTQN010000215.1:0-4829 GCA_039932215.1 Pseudolysinimonas sp.
GTGAAGAGAGCGCCGGCGCGAGCTTCTTGCAATTCGACGGCCAGGCCTGGACGACCGACAAGGACGGCATCCTGCTGGCTCTTCTGGCATCCGAGATTCTCGCCGTCACCGGACGCACGCCCAGCGAGCTGTACGCCGACCTGACCGCCGAGTTCGGTTCGCCCGCCTACGCCCGAGTGGATGCCGCGGCCAGCAAAGAGCAGAAGGCGCGGCTGGGCAAGCTGTCGGGTTCCGATATCACCGCCGACACGCTCGCCGGAGACCCCATCACCGCGCGCCTCTCAGAGGCGCCGGGCAACGGTGCCGCGATCGGCGGCGTGAAGGTCGTCACCGATCAGGCGTGGTTCGCCGCCCGGCCGTCGGGCACCGAAGACGTCTACAAGATCTACGCGGAGTCGTTCCGCGGCCCCGACCACCTGGCCGAGGTGCAGGCCGAGGCGAAGAAGATCGTCGACGCGGCCCTCGGGAGTTGAGCCCGTCGAAACCACCATCGCGAGTTACCCCGCGTAGGTCGGCGCCGCCGGAAGGCTGAAGAACTCCTCGAGCGTCGCGATGCCGGTGTTGTGCATCTCGGTCGCCAGGGCGACCCCGACGTAGCGGTAGTGCCACGGTTCGAACTCGTAGCCGGTAATGCCGGTCATGCCGTTCGGGTAGCGCAGGATGAATCCCCACTGATAGGCGTTAGCCGCCAGCCACTGACCCTGGTTGGTGTCGGCGAAGCACTGATCGAGCGCGCAGGTGTTCGGGACAGCGCTGATGTCCATCGCGAGGCCGGTCTGGTGCTCGCTGTGACCGGGGCGGGCGCTGGTGAGGTCTGCGCCCTCCTGCCCCAGTTGGTTGACCCAGCCGTTGTAGACGTTCACCTGCACGCCGTAGCTGCGATACGCGCTCTGGGCTTGCATCTGGTTGCCGGTCTGCGCCGTATACGCGGCGAACATCGCCACGATCTGGTCGGCCGCCTCCTGGCGCAGGGTCGGGTCGTTCACGTGCGGAACCGGGGTCTGCACGAGGTCGGGCGCGGCGTAGTCGGCGGGGTTGAGGGGGCGCAGCTTGTTGACGACGACCCACAGGCTCGCGGGGTCATCGATCGAGAACTGCCGCCGGTCGAAGGTGAGCTTGAGCGGCGCATCTGGCCGCGGCGTCGGGCTGCTCGACGGGGTCTGGGTGCTGCTCGGACTCGGAGTCTCGGCCACGTCCACCTCCTGGGGACGGGGCGCGAACAGGAAGATCGACCCCACCAGTGCGCCAGCGAACACCGCGACGACGATGAGTGCGGCGATCACGCGACGGCGGCGGATGCGTGGCGACACCCTGCGGAGGTCGCTCCGATCCCGCCGCACTTCGTCCGTCACTCCGACATCTTATGTTCGGCGCGCTTGCCCAAAGCCGTGCGTCGGGTGTAACTTTGCAGTCTCCGCAATATTCTGCCGGCGTCGGCACCCTCACACCAAGCAAAAGGTTCAGCACCTCTATGTCTTCACCCACGTCATCCAAGCGCCTGTCGGGCCGCGAGCGCGCTCAGCAGCTCGCCGACGGCGGCGGCCTCATGACCAAGCGCCAGATCAACCTGGTGATCGTCGGCCTGATGGCCGCCATGTTCCTCTCGTCGCTCAACCAGACCGTGGTGGGCACCTCGATCCGCACCATCGCCGACGACCTCAACGGGCAAGCGCTGCAGGCGCTCGTCACGACGACGTTCCTCATCGCGTCGACCGTGACGACGCCGATCTACGGCAAACTCTCTGACCTGTTCGGTCGGCGACCGCTGTTCATCGTCGCGATCGTCATCTTCTTGGTCGGGTCGATCCTCGCGTCGTTCTCGACGTCGATGGGCATGCTGGCCGCGTTCCGTGCGGTCCAGGGCCTCGGCGCCGGTGGCCTCATGGCGCTGCCGCTGACCGTGATGGGCGACATCCTCGCCCCGCGGGAGCGCGCCAAGTACCAGGGCTACTTCCTCGCCGTCTTCGGCATCTCGAGCGTCATCGGCCCGCTGATCGGCGGCCTGTTCGCGGGCGCCGACGAGATCCTGTTCCTCGAGGGGTGGCGCTGGGTCTTCCTGATCAACGTGCCCGTCGGTGTGGGCGCGTTCATCATGGTGCTGGCCTTCCTGCACGTGCCGCATCACGCGCAGAGCAAGGTGCGCATCGACTGGGGCGGCGTCGCCACCATCACTCTGGCCATCGTCCCGCTGCTCATCGCCCTCGAGTTCGGACGCGACTGGGGCTGGGGCTCGGTCACCAGCCTCGCGCTGTACGGCCTGAGCGCCGTCGGCATCGTGGCGTTCATCCTCGTCGAACGGCGAATGGGAGACGACGCCCTGCTGCCGCTGAAGCTGTTCCGCAGTTCGACGTTCTCGATGGCGACCGTGCTCGGCGTGCTGGTCGGCTTCGGCATGTTCGGCGCCATGATGACGATCCCGCTCTACCTGCAGCTGGTCGACGGCGCGACGCCGACCGAGGCGGGCTGGCTCATGATCCCGATGATCGTCGGCCTGATGGCGTCGTCGATCGCGAGCGGCCAGATCATCGCGCGCACCGGCAAGTACCGCATCTTCCCGATCATCGGCACGGCACTTCTCGCGGGCGCGTTCTTCATGCTGACGTTCTCGACCTACGACAAGCCTGTCATCTTCACCATGATCGGGATGCTGCTGGCCGGCCTCGGACTCGGCCAGCTCATGCAGACCCTCACCCTCGCCTCGCAGAACTCGGTCGGCCCGCGCGACATGGGCGTGGCGACCAGCTCGTCGACGTTCTTCCGTCAGATCGGCGGCACCCTGGGCGTCGCGATCATCTTCTCGGTGCTCTTCAGCGTGCTGCCGAGCTCGATCTCGGACTCGTTCAAAGACAAGGATCTGTTGCGCAGCGCGCTCGACTCGGCTCTCACCCCGTCTGTCGCCGAGGCCGAGAACAACGTGCCGATCATGGAGGCGATCTACGACCCGATCCTCGAGCCACTCATCGCGCAGCTGCCGCCGGGCATCGACCTCGAAGACGACGCGACGCGCGGTCAGATCGTCGACCGGGTGCTCGAGAACATCGACCAGCTTCCGGCGGGCGGCAGCGGGTCTTCCGACGCGGGTGACTCGCTGAACGGCGACACCTCGTTCCTGAACGGAGCCGACATCGAGTTGAAGGCTCCGCTGGTGAACGGCTTCGCGAACGCGTCGGTGGTCGTGTTCTGGCTGGCGGCGATCGTGGTGTTCGTCGCGTTCCTGCTGAGCTTCTTCCTGCGGCCGGCGCCGCTGCGCGAGAAGTCCGCGATGCAGGAGGCGGCCGACGACCGCGCGGCCGAGGCCGAGGCCGAGCTCGAGGCCGAGGCGGCGCTCGCGGCGAACGAGGCCGGCGCGATGGTCGGCCCGCAGACCGGTTCGGTCGGCGCCCCCGAGCCCGAGCCCTCGCGCCGCTAGCCCGCACTCGCCAGAATGCCCCCGCAGCTCAGAGCGCGGGGGCATTCGTGAATCGTGCACGTGCCGCCAGGCGGCGGAGCGGGGCGGTCGAGGTTCCACCGCGACTGTGCGCCCGGAGCGTCCGCTCGGCGGCACGCGCGTCCATCGTGGGAGCGCTCCGCCATCCTGTGCGTGCCGCCAGGCGGGCAGGCGGCAGGCGGGCACGCACGGGAGCATCACTCGCGTGCCGCCAGGCGGCGGAGCGGGGCGGTCGAGGTTCCACCGCGACTGTGGGCCCGGAGCGGCCGCTCGGCGGCACGCGGGTCCGTCGTGGGAGCGCTCCCATTGACAGGGGCCGTCGGGTCGTCTAGCGTGATCCCGATTCCGTGAGAGCGCTCTCACGTCCTCGGCATGGGAGCGCTCTCACAGATCGCATCCTCCATCCACGCACACAAAGGAGTGACCGTGAGACTTTCACGACGCACTGCAGCAACGGCCGCCATCCTGGCGAGCACCGCATCCCTCGCCCTCGTCCTCAGCGGCTGTGCCGCCGGCGGCGGCGGCACCGACCCCGACGAGCCGATCACCCTCACCGTCACCACGTTCGGCACCATGGGCATCGACGCGAACTACGACGCCTACGAGAAAGAGCACCCCAACGTCACGATCGAGGCCACCAACCTCGCCGACGGCGGATCGGCGCGCGACGACGCTTACGCGAAGATCGCGGCCGGCACCGGCCTGTCGGATGTCGTGGCGATCGAGGAAGGCTGGCTCAGCAGCATCCGCGATGTGTCCGACGCCTTCATCGATTTCAACGACTACGGCTTCGCTGACGAGGCGGACGCCGCCGGCTTCCTCGACTGGAAGGTCGCGCAGGGCACCGACGCCAGCGGACGTGTCTTCGGCGTTCCGCTCGACATCGGCCCGGAAGGTCTCTGCTACCGCGGCGACCTGTTCGCGGCAGCCGGTCTGCCGAGCGACCGCGACGCCGTTCGCGACCTGTTCGGTGGCGATAACGCCACGTGGGCGAAGTACTACGAGGTTGGCGCGCAGTACCAGGCGGCAACGGGCAAGCCCTTCTTCCACAACCCCTCGTTCCAGTGGAACGCCTTCGTGAACCAGCTCGATGAGGGCTACTACAAGAGCGACGGCACCACGCTGAACATCGAAGACAACCAGGCCATGAAAGACCAGCTGAGCCTGATCGTCGACAACGCGAAGCTCGGCGCCGGCCTTCCGGCGTGGGGTGTGGGTGACCAGGCCAAGCAGGACCTGTTCGCCACCTACGTGTGCCCGAGCTGGATGCTCGGTGTGGTCAGCGGCTACTACGACGCGGGCACCACCGGCAGCGGCTGGGACTTCGCCGACGTGATGCCCGGTGGCTCGGCCAACTGGGGCGGATCGTTCCTGGGTGTCGCCGCCAGCTCTGAGCACAAGA
>JBDTQN010000216.1:0-4798 GCA_039932215.1 Pseudolysinimonas sp.
GGCGCGGCCGAGTTCGGCTGCCCTCATCGGCAGCTCGATCGGCTTCACCGCCCTGTTTACCGCCAACATGCTGGCGCTCGTGCCGCTGCTGCTCGTCGGCATCGTGCGGGCGGGCTCGGGTCTCTGGTTGCGTCTGTTGGCGACCTGCTCTGGTGGTGGCTGATCGGGCTCGACGGCATCGCCATCGCGACCGGGCCGATCGTCGGATCCCTGCTGCCGCTCTCTGTCTTTGCCGGATTGTCGTATGACGGCACAGCGTTCGCCGCCGAACTGGGCGCCGGGGTGCGCGGCGTGCACGACCGGCTCGGGCGCGCCATCGCGTTGCTGATCATTGCCGTGCCCGCCGTCGTCATCGTGCAGGTGGTGGTCGCTGTCGTCATCGGCCGCACGGGCGACCTCGCCGCGCTGCTCGGGCTCTCGCTCGGCACGCTGTTGGTCGCGGTCGGTGTCGTGAGCGTGTCGTCGGCGCGCATCGTGGTGCCGGTGGCCCGTTCCGGACGCAACCCGTTCTCGGCGCCGGCCGGCGCGGCGACCACGTCGATCATCGCGTCGTACGCGGTCATGGGTGCCACGATCGTGCTGGCGCTTCCGGTCGTGCTGCTCGCGGTCGCGGCTCTGCTGACGGGATCAGAACTGCTCGACTGGCTCGCGCTCGTTGCCGGGCTGGTACTGGGCGGGGCGATCGCGACCGGTGGGGTGGTGCTCGGCGGGCGGGTTCTGGATGCCTCCGGGCCGGGCGTGCTGGCTCGGCTGAGACTGATCCGGGCCTAGTCGCGGGCCTCGTCGCGCTACAGCTGCGGCTCGTCCTGCCACCAGGTGTCGAACGGCGTCACCGGAACACGACGCTTGTGTTCGGTCGCGCGGTACCGGGCTTCGAGCTTCTCGGCCACCACGGCATCCACCTCTTTGCCTTCGAGGTAGTCGTCGATATCGCTGTAGGTGATGCCGAGTTCGGTCTCGTCGGGCTGCCCCGGCTTGTCATCGAGCAGGTCGGCGGTCGGTGTCTTCTCGTACAGCCGCGCGGGGGATCCGAGGTGCTTGAGCAGCGCCTTGCCCTGGCGTTTGGTGAGACCGGTGAGGGGGGTGAGGTCGACGCCGCCGTCGCCGTACTTCGTGAAGAACCCGGTGACCGCTTCGGCGGCGTGGTCGGTGCCGACGACGAGGAGGTTCGCGTCGCCGGCGATCGCGTACTGCGCGACCATGCGCTGGCGCGCCTTCACGTTGCCTTTCACGAAGCCCGACATCTCGGACCCGGTGGCGGGTTCGAACTGCGACTCGAAGCCATCGGTGCCCGACTTGATGTTGAACGTCACCGCTTCGTCGGCGCCGATGAAGCTGAGGGCGAGTTGCGCGTCGGCCTCGTCGGCCTGCACGCCGTAGGGGAGGCGCACCGCGGTGAAGGTGGCCCTGCCACCGTCGGCGCGCACCCGCTCGACGGCGAGTTGGCAGAGCCGCCCGGCGAGGGAGGAGTCTTGACCGCCGCTGATGCCGAGCACGAGGCCGTCGGCGTGTGCCTCGGCGAGGTAGTCGATGAGAAACTTCGTCCGACGTTCGATCTCGGTCGCGGGGTCGATCTCGGGCGAGACGTTGAGGGCCTGGATGATGTCGGCCTGCAGTGCGCGCATGCAGGAAGGCTAGAACACGAAACGCTGTGCCGGGTTACAGCAGCGTTTCGCCGGGCCCCGGAATGGGTCGTTGCGTGCGCGGGTCCATGTCGCCGGTGCGGGGCCCGTCGAGTGCGTTCTGGATCTCGGCGGCGGTGGCGGTGCCGTCGAGGGCGCCGGCGGCCCCGAGTTTGGTGACGATGTCGGCGGCCTGCGCCGCTTCGGCGGCACGGGCCTTGCGGCCGCGGCGCAGCAGCTCGAATCCGGTGACGGCGATGACGAACGCGATGATCGCGGCGTAGAGGAGCCCGTCGCCGAGAAGGTCTTGCCAGTCGGCCATGCCGGGGATGAACGCACCCCCGATGTAGACGGCCATGAAGCCGAGCGCGGCGGCGGCGCCGACGATCAGCAGCACGAGTCCGCCGAGGACGCGCCCGAACGTCGCGACGGGGGCTTCATCGCCGCCGGACAGATCGATGGACGCGAGGGCGGCGACGGTCGGGTCGGGCTGTGCGCCGGGCGTGGTGGGATCGGTCGGCGGCAGTGCAGTCATCCCCGCACTCTAGTGGCCGTCGACCCCGTCGATGAAGGCACTGACGGCGTCGGTGATGCCCCGGCGCACGGCCTGGTCGGTAGTCGTGGATGTTCCGTCGCCGGGCTGCAGGCCGTAGTCGCCGAACTGCGCGTGGGTGGCGCCCGGGAGGGTGACGACTGCGGCGTCAGGGGGCAGCAGGTGGGCGGCGTCAGCGACGTTGGCCGGGGTGCTGAGGCCATCGCGCTCGCCAACGATCGTCAGCACGGGGAGGGACGAGCCGGAGACGTCGTCGGCGCAATACGACCCGAACAGGATGAGGCCGGCCACGGCATCCGGATTCGCCGCCGCGTAGGAACACGCCCGCACGCCGCCAAGCGAATGCCCGCCGACGAACCAGTGCGTCGCCTGGGGCGCGAGTGCCTCGAGCGCGCCGAGCGGGCGCCCCTCGAAGATCGCGAAGTTCAGGGTCGGCCGCACAATGACCACGGTGACGCCGGCTTCGGCGAGACCGGCGAGCTTGTACGCGTAGGCGGCGGGCTCGACGCGTGCTCCGGCGAGGTAGACGAGACCGGTCGGGGTCGGGTCGGCCGGGGTGAGCACGACGGCGTCGGCCGTCTCGGTCAGGGTGAACCCACTGTCGCTCGTCGCCATCGCGAGCGGACGCGCCTCGGCGAGCATGGCCGACGCCGCCCAGGCCAGGAACCCGGTCGTCGCGAGCACGGCAGCCGCGACCGCGAGGGTCAGGACGCGTCGCAGCCTGCTACCCACCAACTGGCTACTCACCAAGTACGGCGAGCGCGTCGATCTCGACGAGGATCTCGGTCGACGCGAACTCGGTCGCGACCGTGGTGCGCGCGGGCAGGATGCCGCTGTGGCATCGAGGCGGCACGAACTGGTCGTACACGTCGTTCATGACGTCGAAGTCGCCCCCCGCCCGCAGGTAGACCCGCACCATCACCACGTCGTCGAACGTGGCACCACCCGCTTCGAGCACCGCGTTCACGTTCTGCAGCGCCAGCAGCGTCTGCCCCTGCAGGTCGTCGGCGAACGCGCCCGTCGCCGGGTCGACCCCGACCTGCCCGGCGGTCTGCAGCACAGGCCCCTTGCGCACACCCTGCGAGAACTGCGGGCGAGGGGGAGGGGCGAGCGGAGTCTCGACGCGGTGCTTCGTGGTCATGCGCCCCACGGTACAGACTGAACGCGTGGATGCGCCGCTGACCCTGGGACCGGGACACAAGTCGGTGCCGCCGCGGCTGTGGGGGAGGGGCGCCGCCGAGGTCGTCACCGAGGGCCTGCTGCTGTCCGACCTGCAGACCCCGCTGCTGACGCTCGACCGCGCGGCCTCCGACGCCAACGTCGGCGTCATGATCGCCTGGGCGCGCGAACACGGAGTCGAACTCGCGCCCCACGGCAAGACCACGATGTCGCCCGAGCTCTGGCACCGGCTGCTCGTCGCCGGATGCTGGGGGATCACTCTGGCGACGCCGTGGCAGGTGCAGGTGGGCCGCTCTGCCGGTCTGCGCCGCATCCTGCTGGCCAATGAGCTCACCGACCCCGTCGCGATCGCCTGGCTCACTGCCGAACTCGACGGCGACCCCGGGTTCGAGTTCGCCTGCTGGGTCGATTCGGTCGAGGGGGTCGCACTGCTCGCCGCGTCGTCGGGCACGCGGCCGATCGACGTGCTGGTCGAGCTCGGCGACGCGGGCGGGCGCACCGGCGCGCGCGGGTTCGACGCGGCGATGGCGGTCGTGGATGCCGTGGCGGCGACTCCGCGACTGCGGCTGCGCGGCGTGGCCGGGTACGAGGGCTCGTACGGGCCCGCCCGCACGCCCGAGGCCATCGATCGCGTGCGCGGCTACCTGCGGGACCTGGTCACCCTGTTCACTGCCGTCGAGCCGCGCGCGGTGGAGCCGATCATCAGCGCAGGCGGCAGCGCCTGGTTCGATCTGGTCGCCGAGGCGCTGGCGCCCCTGGCCCCGCGCGCGACCGTCGTCGTGCGGGCGGGCGCGTTCCAAGCGCACGACGATGTGTTCTATGCGGGCATCTCGCCGTTCGCGGGGTCGCCCCGCGCGTTCCGCCCGGCGTTGCACGCGTGGGCCCGCGTGGTGTCGCGGCCCGAGCCGACTCTCGTGCTGCTCGACGCGGGCAAGCGCGACCTGCCGTCGGACCTCGACCTGCCGGTGGTCTTCGGGCAGCCCGGTGCGCGAGTCACCCAGCTCGCAGACCAGCACTGCTTCGTCGAGGTGCCGGCGTCGTCCGCGCTCGCGGTGGGCGATGTCGTGCGGCTCGGGATCTCGCATCCGTGCACGGCGTTCCAGCTGTGGCGACTGCTGCCCGAGGTGCACGACGCCGACGCCGCCGACCCGCAGGTGGTCGGATTCGTCGAGACGGTGTTCTAGCGATGGCGTTGTAGGGATGCTGTTCGAGGGCGTGACCGTCGTCGACGGCACCGGTGCGCCGCGGTATGCCGCCGACGTCGAGGTGACCGACGGTCGCATCCGTTCGATCGACCGGTCGCGGGCCAGGGACTCCTCTCTCGTGCTGGCGCCGGGGTTCGTCGACATGCACGCGCACAGCGACCTGGCGCTGCTCGACGACTCCGCGCAGTGGGCGAAGCTGAGTCAGGGCGTCACGACGCAGGTGATCGGGCAAGACGGGA
>JBDTQN010000217.1:0-4797 GCA_039932215.1 Pseudolysinimonas sp.
GGTCTTGGTGATCGTGTTGGTGCAGCTGGCGGCTTCTCCGCCGCCGCCGCCGCCGTCGCCGCCGGTGGTGCAGGCGGTGAGCGAGAGCGCGGCGATCGCGAGCGCGGACGCTGCGGCGATCAAGAGTTTCTTGTCCACTGTGGTCAGTTCCCTTCGGGGGTGCGTTCGGACTTCATTGTCGGTGCAGCCACCCGGACGACGACCGGATGCGAGGGATCGAACGGAGCCAGGGTGCCGGAAAGCGTTCCCATGAATCCTCCTCGATTCGCCCGCCCGGTTCGCCCGGTGGTGTTTTACAACGTTGTAAAGTAAACGTTGTAAACGTATATTGCCGACGCGACGCTCGGATGTCAAGCGATCAGGCCGGGAGGGCCGTGGATTCGCGTTCGACGATGCGATACGGCGCGAGGATCTCGCGCACGGGCCCCGAGTGGTCGCCGCGATCGTCGATGCGCTCGACCAGGATGCGCACGGCGGTCTCAGCGATCTCGTCCCGCCCAGGGTCGAGAGTGGTGAGCGTCGGCAGCGAGTACTCGGTCTCGTCGAGGTTGTCCCAGCCCATCACCACCACGTCATCAGGCACCCGGATGCCGGCCTCCTGCAGCACGCGCATGGCACCGAGCGCGAGGGTGTCGTTCAATCCGAACACCGCGTCGAACTCGGCGCCCGCCGCCAGCAGGCTGCGCATGCTCGTCGCGCCGTCGCCGCGGTGCCACAGGTCGGTGTACCCGATGATCGACGGGTCGTACGGCACGCCGGCGGCTTCGAGCGCCTCGACGTATCCGCGCAGGCGCAGACCGGCAGAGCCGATCACCTCGCCCTCGTGCGCGCCGACCAGAGCGATGCGTCGGCGCCCGAGCCCGAGCAGGTACTCGGTGGCCGCACGCGCACCCTCCACGTTGCGCATGGTCACGTGGTCGGTCGGTCCGCCGAAGATACGCTCGCCCAACAGCACCACCGGGTAGGGCTGCTCGATCAGCGCCGCGTCATCCTGCCCCACCCCGAGCGGGCTGAACAAGAGCCCATCGCTCAGCTTGCGCCGCGGGCTGCGCAGCATCTCGAGCTCGCGCTCGCGGTCGCCGCCGGTCTGCTCGATCAGCACCGTCAGCCCTCTGCTCTCGGCGGCCGCGATGACCGAGTCGGCCAATTCGGCGAAGTAGCTCAGGCTCAGTTCGGGCAGTGCGAGGCTGATGACCCCGGTGCGCCCGGACCGCAGGCTGCGCGCCGACAGATTGGGTTGATAGCCGAGCTGCGCTATGGCCGCCTCGACGCGCTCGCGGGTGGTCGGGCGGATGTGCGGGTAGTCGTTGATGACGTTCGACACCGTCTTGATCGACACCTCGGCGAGCCGGGCGACATCGTGGAGGGTGGCGGCCATAGCCCCGAACTCTACAACGTTGAAACGCTGGTGAAACGCTGCGCTCAGGACGGGTCGCGGTGGCGTTCCAGCAGGCTCAGGTCGGCCGGGCCGAGACGCGCACCCGCACTGGCCACCTGGTGCCAGTAGGGGTAGAGCAGCGTCGGGCGGCTCACCTCTTCGAGGCGCGCCGTCTCGTCGTCGGTCAGGGTCAGGTCGGCGGCGGCCAGGTTGTCGGCGAGCTGCTCAGACGTGCGTGCGCCGATGATGACCGTCGACACCGCCGGGCGCGCCATCGTCCACGCGAGAGCGACCTGCGCGGCAGAGACATCGTGCGCCTCGCCGATCTCGACCAGCACGTCGACGATGTCGTAGAGCTTGGCTTCGTCGGGGACGGGCGGCTCGTTCCAGTCGGTCAGCAGGCGTGAGCCTGCGGGGGCCTCGACGCCGCGGCGGTACTTGCCCGAGAGCAGTCCTCCGGCGAGCGGCGACCAGACCAGAATGCCGACTCCCTGATCGATGGCCAGCGGCACGAGCTCGTACTCGGCCTCGCGAGCGTGCAGCGAGTAGTGGATCTGCTGGCTGATCAGGCGAGCGAAGTTCTTGCGCTCGGCGACCCCGATCGCCTTCATCAGGTGCCAGGCCGAGAAGTTCGAGACGCCGACGTAGCGGACCTTGCCGCTGTCGACCAAATGCGTCAGCGCAGACAGGGTCTCTTCGAGCGGCGTCTGCCCGTCCCACTGGTGCACCTGGTACAGGTCGATGTACTCGGTGCCCAAGCGCTTCAGGCTGGCCTCGGCCGCGCGGATCAGGTGGTGCCGCGACAGCCCCTCGTCATTCGGCCCGTCACCCATGGGGAACCGGGCCTTCGTCGCGATGAGCAGGTCGTCGCGGCGGCCCTTCACGATCTCGCCGACGATCTTCTCGGACTCACCGGTCGAGTACACGTCGGCCGTGTCGATCAGGTTCACGCCGGCGGCGATCGCTGTATCGACCTGCCGCTTCGCCTCCTGGGTGTCGGTGTCGCCGACGAACGCGAACTTGCCGCCTCCGCCGAAAGTCATCGTGCCGATCGAGAGGGCAGAGACCTTGAGGCCGCTAGTGCCGAGGTTGCGATATTCCATGGGTCGATTCAACACCTGATTCCGCGGCGAGCCGACGCGCGAACAGCACCCATGTCAGCACGGCCATCGCCGAGCCCACCAGAATCCCGCCGACGGTGTCGGTGACCCAGTGCGCGCCGAGGTAGGTGCGACTCAGTGCCATCAGCACGACGTACCCGGCACCGGCGACCGCGATCCAGCGGCGACGCAGCAGCAGCGCGAGCAGCACAACGACCGTCGCCGCGTTCGCCGCGTGCCCCGACGGGAACGAGGGCGAGTCGAGCGGCAGCAGTATCTGGTCGGGCCGTGCGCGACCGAAGCCGATCTTCATGAGCTGCACGACACCCGAACTGACGGCCGATCCCAGGATGAACGCGGACGCCGCCCAGGGACGGCGGACGACCAGGAATGCCACCGCGATTCCGACGGGGATGACGAGCACCCCGAACCAGCCGCCTCCGACGAAGTCGAAGACCCGAGCAGGAATCTCCCAGAGCGGCGAGCGGTGCTCGACGATCTCTTCCATCCATTCGGCGTCGATTCCCTCGGGGTTCAGGCTGCGCACGGTGACGAGCAGGCCGAGCCCGACGGCCAGCAGCAGCGCGGCACCCGCCGCGATCAGCGCACGGCGCCGGGGTGAGCGCTCGACGCGATCCTGGGTGCTCATTCTTCGAGGGTACGCGGCGTCGGCACTTCGGTCGATCGACGCGATAAGCTGCGAACGTGACCGACGTAACCCGCCCCGCCGACGGGCATATCAACGCCCTCGGGTCGTCGGTGACCAGCGACCTGTTCCAGATCCTGCGCGACGGGCGACCCCGCACACGCACCGAACTCTCGGCCATGACCGGCTTGGCCCGGTCGACCGTCGCCCTGCGCATCGACGCGCTCATGCGCCTCGGACTCGTCGGCCCCGTGGGCGACGCGGTCTCGACCGGTGGGCGCCCCTCCAGTCAGTTCGCGATCGCCGCGAGCGGTCGCGTGGTGCTCGCGGTCGACGTCGGGGCCTCGCACGTGCGCATCGCGATCAGCGACCTGACCGGCCGTATCCAGGCCGAGAGCGCGGCGCCCATCCAGGTCGCCGAAGGGCCGGAGGCGGTGCTCGGCTGGGTCGAGACCGCCGCGAGTGAACTGCTCGACAAGCTGGGCCGCGAACCCGGCGATCTGCTGGCGATCGGCATCGGCCTACCCGGTCCCGTCGAGCACTCGTCCGGCCGCCCCATCAACCCGCCGATCATGCCGGGCTGGGACCGGTTCGACGTGCCCGGCCGTTTCCACGACACCTTCGACGCCCCCGTGCTGGTCGACAACGACGTGAACATCATGGCGCTCGGCGAGCGCGAGCACGCCTGGCCCGACGTCGACCACCTGGTGTTCGTCAAGGTGGCGACCGGCATCGGATCCGGCGTGATCTCGGGCGGCTACCTGCAACGCGGTGCTCAGGGCACCGCGGGCGACATCGGCCACGTCTACGTGGCGCGCGGCGCCGACGTGCCCTGCCAGTGCGGCAACCGCGGCTGCCTCGAGGCGCTGGCCTCGGGCCCGGCGCTGGGGCGTGCGCTTCGCGAGGTCTCGCTGGAGGCGGTCACCAGTCAGGATGTCGTCGAGCTGGTCAAGCGCGGCAACATCGACGCGATCCAGGCCGTGCGTCAGGCCGGGCGCGACATCGGCGAAGTGCTCACCACCTGCGTCTCGCTCATCAACCCGAGCGTCATCGTCATCGGTGGCTCGCTCGCCCAAGCGGGCGAGCACCTCATCGCGGGAGTACGCGAGGTCGTCTACACGCGCTCGATGCCACTCGCGACCGAGCACCTGCAGATCACCCAGTCCAAAGCAGGTCCGGATGCCGCGGTGCTGGGGGCGAGCATGCTGGCGATTCACCACGCCCTGAGCCCCGAGAACATCGAGGCGATGGTCGTCGGCGCGACCGTCTAGCCGCGCTCGTCCAGGCGCCATCTACCCGCGCGCGTCTACCCGCGCGCGCACCGTCACGAATTCAGCAGTTCGCGGCGGCGTCCCCCGCCGATCTCGGGAGCTCGCCGCGGCATCCTGCCCCAACTGCTGAATGCCCGACTTCAGATGACCGGTGTGGAGGCGCGGCTCAGTCGCCGGACGAGAACGCGGCGTCGAACGCGGCGGACGGAGCGTCGAACGCCAGCCGGCGCACGAACTCCAGCGCCTCGGGCGCGCCGATCAGCCGGTCCATGCCGGCGTCCTCCCACTCGACCGAGATCGGGCCGGTATAGCCGATCTGATTGAGCATGCGGAACGACGCCTCCCAGGGCACGTCGCCGTGTCCGGTCGAGATGAAGTCCCAGCCGCGGCGACCATCCGCCC
>JBDTQN010000218.1:0-4794 GCA_039932215.1 Pseudolysinimonas sp.
GCCGTGCGTCGGCAGCGGATGCAGGCAGATCATCGTCGCGACCGGCGGACGATCGAGCGGAGTCGCGAGCTCGCCGACCAGCGTGAGCCCGTCGCTCGTGTGCAGCTCGATCTCGTCGCGTCGCGCGGGCAGTTCGACGCTCCCGGCGACCTCGACGGTGCCCGGTGTCATCGGGTCGCTCACGAGCGGATCTTCCAGCAGTGCGAATGCCAGTGCCGCCGGCCGGCGAGATCGTCGGCCTCTCCCATCAGGCCGTCAGCGCGCCACGCGACCACGTGAGCCGTGGCCGGCGGGATCTCGAGCCCGCAGCCGGGGCAGGTGTAGACCTTGGTCGCGGCGCTCGCGCCCTGAGGCTGGACGTTCCAGGCGCCGTCCCGCTTCACCTCGACCCGCTTCGTGCCCATGAGGGCCCGTTCCAGATCGATCTCCGGTGGTTGAGCTTGTCGAAGCCCGTCGCGACGACGGTTCGAACGAGGCATGACACCAGCCTATGCGGCTAGTCGACACGGCCGCCGGTGTCCATCTGCTCGAGCCGCGCCTCTTCGAGATCGAGCAGCGACTGGGCACGCGTCAGGATGCGCGACGGATACGACCCGCGCGACCGGGCCTCGAGCAGCACCGCACGTTCGGCCTGCAGCACCTCGCGGCGCAGATCGCGGTATTGCTGATGGGGCGACTCGAGGATGCCGTCGTCGGTGTCCGCATGATCGGCGCGTTCCCACGCGGCCTGTGACGCGATGAGCGTGTCCTGCCGAACGCGTTCGAGCACCGCCCAGTCGACCTTCTGCCCGTTCGGCAGCTCGAAATCGGGACTCTCGAGCGCCTCGATGCCTGCCGATCCCATCTCGTCGAGCAACTCGGCCAGCTCACGGCGATCGGCCGCCCGGTCGTTGCCGCGGATCTTCGTCAACCGGATCACCAGCGGCAGCGTGCCGCCCTGCAGCAGCAGCGTGGCGATCGCCACCGTGAAGGCGATCAGCACCAGCTGCTCGTAGTACGGCGTGTCTTTCGGCAGAGATTGCGCGGCGGCGAGGGTCACCACCCCACGCATGCCGGCCCACCCGATGACGATCGTTCCGCGGGCGTCGAGTCCCTCATCCCGCAACTGGCTGATGTCGTTCTGGCGTCTGTCGACGGCGCGGGCGAAGCGTTCCCGGCGCTTCTCGGAGCGAGCCGGACCGCGCACGCTGTTGCGCAGACGGTCGGCGAACTCGCTGACGCGCGAGTATCGCCTGATCGCGCGCTGCTCGCTGCGCCGAACCACCAGCAGCAGCGGCCAGACGAACACGAACCGCAAGATGATCAGGATGGCGGTGGCCAGCAGCCCGAGATAGACGGCCTTGTCGGCCGACAGCTTGTCGGCGTGCACACTGCTGACGATCCCCGCCAGCTGTGCACCCATCAGCAAGAAGACGCCGTTCTCGAGCACGAACTGCAGCGTGCGCCAGTTGAAGCGCTCCGAGATGCGGGACTGCGGGGTGAAATGCGCGCTGCGGTGCCCGCTGTAGAGCCCCGCAGCGACGACAGCGATCACACCCGAGGCGTTGATCTCTTCGGCGGGGATGTAGGCGATGAACGGCACCGCGAACGAGATCGCCGTGTCGAGAATCGGCTCGTTCAGCTTGCGCCGAACGAACACCGAGACGATGCCGACGACGAGCCCGATAGCGAGAGCGACGACGACCGCATAGGTGAAGTCGCCGACGACGCCCCACGCGCTGAACTCACCGGATGCCGCGAGGGCCGTCGCGGCGAGCGCGGTGCGCAGCATGACCAGGGCGGTCGCGTCGTTGACCAGCCCCTCCCCCTCGAGGATGGAGACCAGGCGCGGCGGCAGTCCGAGACGCTTGGCGATGGAGGTCGCGGCGATCACGTCGGTCGGGCTGATGACCGCGCCCAGGGCGATCGCGGCACCGAGATCGAGATCCTTCAGTAGCACGAAGAGCACGAACCCGGTCGCGAATGCGCTCACCACGACGAGCAGCACCGACAGTGCAGAGATGCTGGCGAAGTTGCGGCGGAAGTCGACCACCGGCACGTTGATCGCCGCCGCATAGAGCAGCGGGGGCAGCACGCCCAACAAAATGATGTCGGGCTCGACCTCGATCTGCGGAACACCGGGGATGAAGCTGTAGCCGATGCCGACCACGACCAGCGCGAGTGGAGCGGCGACGCCGAGGCGCCGCGAGAACGCGGCAGTGACGACTACGACGACGACCCCGAGCACGGCGACGAGGGCGTAGTCCATGCTTCAGGCTATCGGGGTGTACTCAGTACCAGCCCTTGCGCTCCGAGTGGTCCCAGGCGCCGCACGGGGTCTGGTACCGGCCGGCGATGTAGCCGAGTCCCCAGGTGATCTGGGTCGCCGGGTTGGTCTGCCAGTCAGCGGCGACGGTGGCCATCTTGTCGCCCGGCAGCGACTGCGGGATGCCGTACGCACCGCTGGTCTTGTTCTCGGCGTACACGTTCCAGTGCGATTCGCGGTTCCAGAGGGCCACGAGGCAGTCGAACTGCGTGGTGTCCCATCCGCGCGCAATGACCATGTCGTACGCGATCGCCTGCGCCGTGCCGGGATCGGGAACTCCGGTCGCGGGCGCGGTCGCCTTCGGCGGATCGGTCACGGTATACCCGGCATCTCGAGCCGCGGGAGTGTCGCGCTCGCCGGCCACCACAATGGTCTGCGTCTCTTGCTCGACGCCCGGGGCGCGGACCTCGGCCTGGGCGCTCGAGTTGCCTGGAACCGCGGTCACGCCGACGAAGGCGAGCGTGACGAGCGAAGCGAAGACGGGCAGCGACCAGGGCGCCCGCACGTGCCGTTCGACCACCGGCGTATCCGGGCGGATCGTTGTCTGCGTCCCCCGACGCCGATACCCGCTCACAGTTGCAGAAGTGTAGCCGCGACGTCTGGCAATACCCAGAACCCCGGTGTGGGGCCAGATCGTGTTGAAACGGGCCAGATCGTGGTGAAACGGGCTAGCGGACGGCGAGCATGACGTCGATCGTGGCGTCGATCACCCGATCGACCTGCAGCTCGTGATAGCCGCCGCGCTGAGCGGGGAAAGCTGCCGTGCGCAGCTCTTCGACGCTGAGCGGCCGCCCGGCCTGGAAATACGCCGAGATGCGGTCAGAGAGCATGTCGACCTCACGCACCGCGTAGCCGAGCGTGAACCAGCCGACGCGCTTGTAGCGACGTCCGCGCGGGCGCACCACGCGATCCAGAATCACCTGTGCGCCGCCGCGGGCCTTCTCGTACCAGGCCTGGTCGCCCTGTGCCCGCAACCCCTGCTCGCGCTCTTTCGTCGCGAAGGCGTCTTCGAGGCGCTCGAGCGCGGCGTCGACGTGGCTGGGCGCGTACCCGTGCTTGCGCATCGTGAACGCCTGCTGACGGATCACCTCGGCCGACACGACGATCGGTTCACCGGGCTGCGCGTGGTACGCACGGCGGGCATCTTCGAGAAAATCCTCGACCTGGTCGATGTCATAGCCGAGCTTGCGTGCTCGAGGGAAGGTGGTGCTCACCCTGCAATGGTACCTACGTAAATATCAGGTACATCGCATACGCGACCGCGGCGCTCGGCAGGATGCTGTCGAGCCGGTCGAGGAATCCGCCGTGGCCGGGCAGCCAGGTCGAGATGTCTTTGATGCCGAGGTCGCGCTTGATGAGCGACTCGGTCAGGTCGCCGGCCGTGCCGACCAGCGCCAGCAACAGCCCCATGATCGCGCCGACCCACCACGGCTGCTGCAGCATCAGCGGCGCGAGCACTGCGCCGAACACGATCGCGACGACGAGTGAGCCCGCGAAGCCCTCCCACGTCTTGCCGGGACTGATCAGCGGGGCGAGCTTGTGCTTGCCGAACCGCAGACCCGAGGCATAGGCGCCGACATCGGTGAACACCACGATGACCAGGGCGACGAACGTCCAGAACTGGCCGCCTTCCGAACCCGTCAACGCGAGATAGAAGCCGGCCGAGAACGCGACGTAAACCTGCACGAACGCCCCGGCCCCGACATCCAGGGTCACCTCACGGGTGCCGGTGCGGTGGCTGGGTCGCACCAGCTCGACCAGTCGGTACGCCGTGATCAGCAGGACTGCGCCGATCAGTCCCAGCCAGAGACCCTCGACCCCGAAGAAGAACGCGAGGGGCAGGATGGCGAGGCCGACGACAGTCGACGCCACGCGGGGCACATTGCGGCCCGCGAATCGCAGGGCGCTCGCCAACTCGAACGTGGCGAACCCGACGAGCAGGCCGCCGAAGACGATGAAGAGCGGCTTCCAGACGAAGAGACTGATCAGCAGCATCGCGCCCAAGGTGAGGCCGATGCCGATCGCGGCAAACAGGTTGCGGCCGGTGCGTGCCTGGATCTTCTCGTTCGTCGCGTCGAACTGCGCCTTCGCCGCGCCTGCGCGCGCCTCGATATCGGCGCGAGCCGCGAGAGCGCGCTCCTCGATATCTGCCCGGCTGGGGGCGTGCGGGCGCTTGTGCGCAGAGGGTTCGGGCTCGTCGGGGGTCGGCATCAGACCTCGAGCAGTTCGGCTTCTTTGCGCTTCAAGGCGTCATCGATGGCGTCGACGTGGCTCTTCGTGATCGCGTCGAGCTCTTTCTCGCCCCGCGCGATCTCGTCTTCGCCGACCTCCTTGGTCGCGTCGAGGTCGTCTTTCGCCTTGCGGCGCAGGTTGCGGATGACCACCTTCGCGTCTTCGCCCTTGGCGCGCACGATCTTGACGTACTCTTTGCGGCGGTCTTCGGTGAGCTCGGGCATCGTCACGCGGATGATGTTGCCGTCGTTGCTCGG
>JBDTQN010000219.1:0-4783 GCA_039932215.1 Pseudolysinimonas sp.
GGCGTGCGCGGGTCATCGCCACGGCCAGCAGGCGCTCTCCGCCGGGCTGCCCGAGTGGGCCGAAGTCGCTGAGCACGCGGCCATGCGGGGTGCGGCCGTAGCCGAGCGAGAACACGACCCGGTCGCGGGCCTGGGCTACGGCGCGTGCGATCGGGAGCACGTCGAACGGTTCGGCGCGGTCGCCGACGACGAACTCGGCGAGTTCCGGATGCGTCGGCATTGCATCGAGGACGGCCTGCATCACCCGCACCGAATGCTTGTCGCTGGCGGTGACGACCATCAGGGATTCGTGGGATCGCTGCGTCGCGTGCTCGATGACGAGTTCGACCACCCGGTCGACCTCGGCATCCACACTCTCGACCGCACCGGAGGCGGCGTCGGGCATGCCGGTGCCGTTCTCGACGTAGTCGAGCACGAGGCTGCCGTGCCCCAAGAACGTGCCCGCCCACGGGAGCGAGTCGATGAGTCCGCCGTAGAACCGGCGGTTCACCAACTCGGCGAGGTCTTCGCCGCCCGCGCGGTAGCTGCGCGTCAGAATCAGGGTCGGCAGCAGGCCGGAGAGCTGTGCGAGCGCCGAGCGGGCGTGCAGCTCGTCGACCGTGCGGGCGTCGGGCGCCGGGGTCTCGTGCGTGGGATCGGGTTCGTCGAGAGCGAGCTCGAACGCGGCGGGGGTCTGCGTGACCGAGTCGCCGAATGCGACGAGCTGCTTGCCGCGGCGGATGGCGCCGACGGCCTCTGCCACGGTCACAGCCCCGGCGTCGACGAGCACGACCGTGTCGAACGGCATGGTGTCGGTGATCTCGCTGACCTCGTAGGGCGAGGCCATCCAGATCGGCGCGAACGCGCGCGACAGGTGCGGCGCAGCGTTCTGCAGTTCGCCCGAGGTAACGCTGTCGTTGCTGAGCAGGCGCTTCAGCGAGGTGGCCTCGTCTGGCCAGTCGACCAGGCCGATCTTCCAGTTCTCGGCGAGCTGCCACGCCAGCAACTGACTGCTGCCGGCGGCGTGCGCCTCATCGACGAGGCGGAAATCGGCTTCGAGCCGTTCGAGAACGTCGGTCTTCGCGCCGAGCAGCGCACGGTCGGCGGCCAGGAGGCTGTCGAGCGCCGACCGCCACCACGCGAGTTCGAGCTCGGCGGCGACCCGGTCGTCGGGAACGTGCCGGCGGGCGAGATCAGTGATCAGATCGTCGAGCTGCAGCTGACGAAGCCGCCCGACGAGGCCGCTGCGTTCGTGCAGGTTCTGCAGCACGTCGGATTCGGCGGCGAGGGCCGTCAGCAGTTCGCCGAGGCGGTGCAGCGGCAGGTGCGCGAACTGCTGTTCGCGCGTGGCGTGCCCGAGCGGCGCGTCAAGCACCGACAGGTCGTGCGCGACCTGCTGCCAGGCGACGTTGACGTCAGAGATGCCGGTCGGCACCTCGGGATTGACGCCCGCGGCGACGAAGCGCTGCCACAGGATGCGCTGCTGCTGGATGGCGCTGAGCGCCTCGTGAATGTCGCCGACGTGCATGCCCGGCCGCACGTACTCTTTGGCGAGTTTCTTGAGCCGGCGACGGTTCGCCTGCGACATGTCGGGGTTGTCGCGCCGCGGGGCGGTGGCGATGATCAGTTCGCTCAGCGAGCGGTCGAACACCGCAGGCAGGAATCGGTCGAGCGTGTCGCGGATGTCGGTGAGCAGGCGCAGGTAGACGCCGAGCTCGGCGATCGTCTCGAACGGCCGCATGCGCGTGGCGCCGATGACCTGCTGCGCGCGCACCAGCAGCCGGGGCACGCTCTCGCCGTGCAGGCGCTTGGCGACCTCGTGGGCGCGCATCGCCTCGTCGCCGCTGGTGAACTGGGCGCCGTACCAGGGTGAATCGCCGGGCCCGTAGCGGAACTCGCCCAGCTGGGCGGCCTCCAGCATGGTGGCGGCGATGCTCGCGCGGTCGGTGGCGAGGCGCTCGACCGTCGCGCGGTCGAGACGGGCGGTGGTGGCAGGTGGATTCGGCAGCAGCGCCAGGCGCGACAGCTCGGTCACGCAGTCGAAGACCGAGACGCCGAGGACCGCGTCGGCACGGCTCAGCGCGCCGCGGTAGTCGAGCAGCACGCTGCGCAGGCGCACCAGTGCCTCGTCGACCTCGCCGAGTTGCGGCTGCCGCGACTTCTCGTTGCGGGCGATGCCACGCACGATGTCGCGACGAAGGCTGCGGGGGGTGACCGTGATGCCGTTCAGGCCGATGTCGCCGAACCGCTCGCTGATCGCACGCAGCGAGGCGCGCCGCGGGCTGACCACGAGTACGCGCTTGTTCTGGCCGACGAGCGCACCGAGGGCGTTGACGATGGTCTGGGTTCCGCCGGTGCCCGGCATCGTCTTCACGACGATCGAGTTGCCCGCGGCGATCTGGGCGACCACGTTCTCTTGCTCGGAGTCGGCGTCGAGCAGCAGCACGTCGGTCGACGGCTCGCGTCGGTCGGAATCGAGCGGCTGGACGGCGCCGAAGCCCTCTTCGATCGCCCACTTGGCGGTCGCATTGCCGGCCAGCGCATCCAGAACCGGGTGATCGAGCTGGCGCGCGTCGGCGACCATATCGGCCGCGACCTCGGCGAACGACGACACCACGAGGCGGGGCTGCACGGTGAAATCGGGGATGTGAGAAGTCAGCGCACGTAGCTGATCGATGACGGCGTTCGGCTTGAAGGTGCCGTCGGCGTCGCTCAGGGCGACGAACGCGGCCGCGTCGAGCACGATGCCGAACTGCGCCTCGAGGGCTTCGGCGAGTCCGGGGTTGAGTTCGGGGCCGCCGCGCAGCTTGAGCTCGGCGTCTTTGCCGTGCCGGCGCAACGCGAGCGGACGCAGCAGGATCGGCGCACAGTACGAGTCGTCGCCGAAGCCCCAGCTCGCGAGTCCGATGCCGAGGCGGATCGAGTCGATGCCCCGCGTCGTCGCGAGTTCGAGTCCTTTGGCGGCGATGCGGTCAGCGGCCAGCCTTGCGCCGCGCAGAGCCATATCGTCACGGATCAGCTGAGAGAGCAGCGTCGTGGTGCCCGTGATGAACCGGGCGAGGCCGCCGGGATGCGTCGTGCTCAGCTCGATACGCGTCGTGGGGCCGTCGTCGAAGTGCAGCAGCGGCGACCGGCCGCCGACGCCCGAGAGCTCGGCTCGCCACACCGCACGCACGGGCTCGGTGACGTCGTTGCCGAACCGGTTGCCGCCGGGCGAGGCCGTCACGGTCTCATCCATCGGGGGCCCCTCGGCGCGCGGAATCTCGAGCTCGATATCTTCGAGCTCGGTCTCGCGTCGATCGGCATGCCACACACGGCCACGATAGGACCGTGCCCCCCGGAATCTCGGGACTTCGGGCGGGTTTCGCGAACTAGGATTCGGAGCATGATGCCCGACCTGGCCACCTCGATCGGCCTGGTCGTCACGGTCGTCGTCCTCGCCTTCGTCGCGCTGATGGCTGTGGGCGTCGTTCTGATCCGCCGGCGGGCTCGTCGCGACGCGATCGCGCCCCCGCCCGGGCGCACCGATGCGGGGGTCGCGCTGGTGCAGGCCGACACCGCGCTGCGCGACGGCGTCGACGAGCTTGGTTACGCACTTGCGCAGTTCGGCGACGAGCGCACGCGTGACTTCAGAGCTGCTCTGGATGCCGCGAAGGCTGACCTGGACCGCGCCTTCCGCCTGCAGCAGCGCCTCGACGACGCCGAACCCGACAGCGACCGGCAACGCCGGGAGTGGACGCGCGAGATCCAGACCCTGGCGACCCGCGTCTCGACGACGGTGAAGGCCGAGTCGACCCGGTTCGAGCAGCTGCGGCGCTCCGAGGCGGACGCCCCACAGACCATCGCCCTGCTGCGCCGCAACCTCAACGCCGCTCACGACCGGCGGGCCGGCAGCGCGGCGACCTTCGACGAACTGCGCAAGAACTACCCCGACGACACGATCGCCGTGGTCGCGGGCAACCTCGAGGCGGCCGACGCCGCTCTGCTGAAGGCGACGAAGGCGGTCGACGACGCCGAGGCGGGTGTCGCCGCGAAGAAGGTCAGTGCCGTCACCGACCAGCTGGCGGCGGCCGAGGCGGGGATCCGCGAGGCCGCCCAGTTGCTGGATGCCATCGACCGCCGCCGCGACGAGCTCGCGAAGGCGCGGGCCGGCATCCAAGCGATCGATGCCGAAGAGAAGCTGTCGCTCGAAGCGGCTCGCGCACTGCGTGACGCCCCGCCCGACCCGGATTCTGGCGCAGCGGTGAACACCGCCATCGCCGAGCTCGAGGGCGAACTGGTCACGGTGGCCGCGAAGGGCAAGCGCGACCCGGTGGCCGATCTCGACCGCCTGGTCGACGCGAGCGACAAGCTCGACATCGCGGTCGCGGCGGCACGCAACCAGCAGCGTCGCCTCGACGGCGCGCGGTCGGCGCTAGCCGGCGCGCTCGTGTCGGCACGGACGCAGCTCGCGGCCGTCAGCGACTACATCGGCGCCCACGGTGGCGGTGCCGGGGCACGTACCCGCCTCGCCGAGGGTCAGCGCGAACTGCTGCTCGCCGAGAACGAGGCCGACCCGGTCGCCGCGCTCGACGCGGCCCGCCGCGCGCAGACCCACGCCCGCGACGCGGACGCGCTCGCGCGGTACTGAGCTAGTTCGCTGGCGTCGCGACCCGCAGCCCGGTCTCGTGCGACTCGATCGCGGCGACCGCCAGCGCGAGTGCACGGCGACCGGCCGCGGCGTGTACGGGCGGCGCCTCCCCCGCGCGCAGCGCCGCGAGCACCGCGTCGACGTGCCGATCGAACGTGCCGTGGAAGTCGCGCG
>JBDTQN010000220.1:0-4777 GCA_039932215.1 Pseudolysinimonas sp.
GCTTGAGGTCCTCATGCGTCGATGTATCGATTCTGACGCTCGTACTGTGCATGCAGATCAGCATACAAGGCCCATTGCTCCGCAGCTCGAGGTGTGTTGGGCGCGATTTCGGTAGTGGACGTCCCGAAATCGAACCCGTTGCCCCTGGTCGGGTGCGGTGTGAGTATCGGGAGTACCGAACTCGCGCCCGACCGGTTCTCGGCGGATGCGGCGAGTGCCGATCGGCGCTTCCGCGCCCGGCGACGCGCTCCGTCACCGACGAGCAGCCGGCCAAGATGCCCCCAAACGCCGGTTCTACGCCGATCGGGTTCCGGAGCGTGGCGTTTACTCGCCACCACGCTGAGTGAATGATGCCCGTCAGCCGAGGCTGCGCCCGATGCGGCACTTTGCCAGCGACCATCTGACCTCTTTCGCACAGTTGCACCGTCAGCCAGCCAGCCCGCCCTCGTTCTCCCCGAGGCCCGACCAGATGTTCGTCGCTGTCCCACGACGTGCTGTTTGTGACGGTTCGCCACGATGCGCCGCGACCAGACATGCAGACCGACACCTTCGAACGCCGGATCCCGGACAGGTCGGCGACTCGCCGCTCACTCGCCTGCCGGGATCCCGGCGCAGGTCGTGCGGTAGGCCTCCCCGGGGAAGAGTTCGGCCCACTCGGCCAGCGGCAGGTTGCGACCGGCGACGGTGCAGGCGTGGGCCTCCCAGTCGTCGGGGCGCGGGTCCCATTCGTAGATCTGGCCCGTGTCGTCGAAGATCAGCAGTCGATCGGCGGCGAGGAACGACGCCCGAAGGCGCAGGTTCTGAGCCGACAGTCGGACGGAGCCGAGGAGGCGCTGCGAGGCCTTGTCCCACAGCTTCACCTCGCCGTCGCGTCCGGTCGTGACGAAGGTCGCGAGACCCGGCGCGAAGGTGATGCTCTCCACTCTGTCGTCGTGAGCGTGGAGGAGCGGGCTCACGTCGCCGGTCACGGCGTCGACGATCACCACGTCGCCCAAGCCGTTTCCGATGCCGACCGTGCGACCGTCCGGTGCGACGGTGTTGTTTCGTGCCCCAGGGACTGGAGTGCCTCCGGGTGCGACCGGCGTCGAGTGCATGACCCGCCGCTGCTCAAGGTCGACGAGCAATACGCTCGTCTTCGCGACCTCGGTGCTCGACACGACGACCACCGCCTGATGGCCGTCCGGAGTGACTGCGACCATGCGGCCCGTGTCGCCGACCGGGACCCCCTCGCCAACCGGCGCGAGCGTCGCCGCGTCGAGCACGACGAGCTGGTCGCCGCCGTCGGCCGCGCCGACCGCCAGCGCCACGACGCTCCGCCCGTCCGGGGTGAACACGGCGGTGTCGGCGTGGAAGCCGGTGAACTCCAGCCCGCTGCCCTCGCTGTCGGCGAGGCGAGCGCCTGTCTCTCGATCCCAGAGCCGGAGGTGCACATCCTCATTGACGGTCAGATACCGGCTGACGTCGGGCGAGAACGACATGAAGTTCCCGTCGTCGACAGAGGTCGGTTCGCTGAGGGCACCGGTGGCGACGTCGCGGATCTGGAAGTGCAGGTCGTCGGCCGACGGGAACACCACGTAGCGACCTTCCCGGTCGGTGACCATGTCGGTGGCGACGAAGGGCAGCGCCGGCGATCCGGCGCCGAGCAGCGGAGGGCGGTGCACGAGCGTGCCCGCCCGGTGCAGGTCCCAGACGATGATGGCGCGGTCGTCGCCGCCCGACCACAGCGTGTTCCCGTCGGGGTGGAAGGCCAGCGCGTTCACACCGGCGGCATGGCCCTCGTAGAAGTTGCGCGGCTGCCCGCTGGCGAGGTCCCAGGTGATCACTAGTCGGTCGTCGCCCCCAGAGGCGAGCATGGTGCCGTCCGGGCTGAAGGCCAGGCGGACGAGACGCTGTCGATGGCCTGCCAGCACGGCGTCGCGCTGGCCCCTCGCCAAGTCGAACAGGCCGATCGTGATGCCCTGGTTCATGTCGGTCGCGGCGGCGAGTGTGGTTCCGTCCGGACTGAGCGCGATCGGCGGGTGGGCGCCCTCGATCTGACCGACCTGGACGCCCGAGGTGACGTCGACGATCGCTGTGCCGTCGGCGCCGGCGACGAGGATGCGCTGCGAGTCGGGGAGGAAGGCCAGGTCGCGCTGAAAGCTCGGCGCCGAGAACGGAAACTGAACGATGGGTCCACCGCCGATGGTCAGGTCCCAGACGAGCGCGAGAGGTTCGAAGCTGCCCGCCCCGGACAGATCGCTATCCGTGACGGCGGCAACGTACCGACCGTCCGGGCTGTATGTGAGTCGGGCCAGCGGGGCCTCGTGGAGGCCTGGCAACGGTTCACCGACGACCTCGAAGGTGTCCAGGTCCACGACCTGCAATTCGAAGGTGCGATCGCCGAATCCGCCGACGAACGACGACATCACCGCCCGCCGTCCGTCGGGGCTGGCCGCGCTCGCGACGATCGGGCCAGGTCCTGGCACGGAGCCAGTCCGCTGGCGGGTGGCGACGTCGAACCTGCTCATCGCACCCTGTACCCCTCGTTCACTGGCGACGAGTGTCGTGCCGTCGCGGGTGAAAGCGAGGTCGACAAACGCCTCGCTCTCGGTGCGGATGACAGAGATAGCCGCCGGGCTGCGCTCGATGGCCGCGAGCAGGTTGGACCGGGTCTCGATGGAGTCCTCCAGATGCCGACCCTCGATCGCCAGCAGCAGAGCCTGGTCGTAGTCATCGGCGAGCAGAGCCTGGCTGCCGATCCGCCTGGCCTCGGCAAGCCTCCCGGCGGCGGTTGCCTGCAACGCATTGGCTTCGGCCCGCTCGCGCTCGGATTCGGCCTCGGAGGCGTTGGCCTCGGCGCGCGCCCGCTCGGATTCCGACTGTGTGGCAGCGACACGGGCCTCGGCTGCGTTGTCGGCCGCGCGCTGGCGTTGCTGCACGGCAACGAGTCCGGCGACGAGCGAGGCGACGGCGAGCATGCCGACGCCAACAAGAGAGCGCCGGAGGCGGCGGTTCTGTTGGGCCTCACGCTGGGCTCGAACCGCGAGCGCGGCTCGTTCGATCTCGGCACCGGCGACCGAGGTGTCGAGGAAGGCGGCCTCGACCTCGGTCAGATCGGGCTGCGAACTGGCGCGCCACTCCAACGCAGTGTCGAGCCGGGCGCCCCGATACAGCTCGCTGTCAGGTCGGCCGAGGGCGTCCCAGCCGGCGGCGGTGGCGGCGAGGTGGCGGAAGGTACGCAGGCCGTCGGCGTCCTCGTCGAGCCATGACTGCAAGCGCGGCCAGGCGCGCGCCAGTGCCTCATGAGCGAGTTCGACGGTGTCAGCCTCGGCGGTGAGCAGGCGAGCGCGCACCAGCAGGGCGACGATCTGCTCGCGTTGGCGATCGCCGAGCAAGAGGCGGGTTGGCACGCGGCAGCGCACCGGGTCACCGTCGGCTGAGGGCGAGACCAGTCGCACCATGATGTTGCGCAGCATCGCTCGCTGCTCGATCGGCAGGTTGTCGTAGAGCCGATCCGCCGAGCGGGCGACGGCACCCCGGATACCACCGGTCGCAAGGTAGCCATCCACTGTGAGCACGGGCCCGTCGCGACGCCGCCAGGTCTCGACCAGCGCGTGCGACAACAGCGGGAGGGCACCCGGCTCACCCTCGGTGTCGCGCACCATCAGGTCCACGAGCCCCTGTTCCAAGCGGTAGCCGGCCTGGATCGCTGGTTGCTCGATCGCGGCTCTCAGCGCCTCGCCTGTGAGCGGAGACACGAGATGGAGACCCTGCTCGGCCAGCCGGGCGACATCGGCGTCGATCGCCAGCCGGGCGAGGTGGTCGGCGCGGATGCAGATCACCACGGGAGCTCGCTCGGCACTGTAGCGGGCGATCCGTCGGCAGAACTCGCCAGCGACATCGCTGTCGGGATCGACCGCGAACAGCGCCTCGAGTTGGTCGACGACCAGCACCGGGGAACCGAACACCGCGTCGAGCTCGGCGATCGGCTGGGCGGGATCGTCACCGGGCACGATCACCACACCCGACCGACCGCTACGAGCGAGAGCGGGCAAGAGCCCGGCCCGTACGAGCGACGACTTGCCGCAACCCGACGGGCCGACCACCACCAGCAACGACGTCGAACGCAGCCGCTCGAGGCATGCCGCGACCTCGGCCTCGCGGCCGAAGAATCCTTCGGCATCGCCGACGTCATAGGCTGCGAGGCCCTTGTACGGACACTTGCCAGACACGACGGCCGGTGGCTCGGGGGCGGTTAATGCGCTGTCATGGCGCAGGATCGCCGCCTCGAGCGAAGCCAGTTCGGGCCCAGGATCGATGCCGAGCTGGTCGACGAGGAGGTGTCGGGCGCGGTTCAGCGACCTCAACGCATCTGCCTGCCGGCCACATCGGTACTGGGCCAGCGCGAGGATCGCCCACCGCCGTTCGCGCAGCGGCTCCAGGGCTACGAGCGACTCGGCCGCGGTCGCCACCTCGCGGTGCTCGCCCGCCGCCAACCGGGCATCCAACAGCTCTTCCTCGATCGTGCGGTGCAGCTCCTCCAACCGTTCCGCCTCGCTGCGGCCTGGCTCCCACGTCTCGACATCCTCGAACGGATGGCCATGCCACAGCCCGAGCGCATGGTTGAACGCGACCGCCGCCCGTTCCGGTTCTCCCATCGCCGCCAGCTGCCGCCCCTGGTTCGCGAACCGCTCAAACCGGTCGGCATCGACCTCGTCTCCCGCCAACGCCAGCCGGTAGCCGCGGCCGACCGTCTCGATCGCCGCCGCTCCCAACACCCGCCGCAGTCGGCCGACGC
>JBDTQN010000221.1:0-4761 GCA_039932215.1 Pseudolysinimonas sp.
GGCCGAGGCCCGCCTGCCAGAAGATCGAGATGGTGAAGAAGATGCTGGTGAATGCTGCGAAGTACACCAGTGCCAGAATCACGCCGCCGGTGAACGACCCATGCGAGAACAGGTGCGGCGGCACGAGCGGGCTCTTGCCGCGGCCGTCGACGTTGCGTTCCCAGAACGCGAACAGCACCAGCAGCACCAGGCCGCCGCCGATCGAGAGATAGGTCCACAGCGGCCAGCCCTCGTCCTGCCCCTGAATCAACGGCACCAGGATCGCGACCAGGCCGCCCGCGAGCAGCACCAACCCGATCAGATCGGCCCCCTTCGCGGCCTTGCCCTCCGCACCGGACGGCAGCAGGATCATCGCCGCGACGACCGCGATCAGGCCGAACGGCAGGTTGACGAAGAAGATCGACCGCCAGCCCTGCTCGTCACCGAGCGCCTCGATGAGCAGCCCGCCCACGACGGGTCCGAGTGCCGCCGTGAAGCCGATGGTGGCGCCCATGATCGCGAACGCGCGGCCTCGTGCCTGCGGAGGAAACATCAACTGGATGAACGCGGTGACAGCCGGGAAGAAGATGCCGCCGCCGAGCCCCTGCACGACACGCGCGACGACCAGCGACGTCGAGTCGGTCGCGAGACCCGCCCACAGGCTGGAGAGGGTGAAGATGATGAGCCCGACGATGAACACGGGCTTGTGCCCGATGCGGTCACCGATGCGGCCGGCCGGGATGAGCGCCAGGCCGTAGGCGAGCGCGTAGCCCGAGATGATCCACGACAGTGTCGCCTCGTCGGCGGAGATGCTGTCGCGGATCACGGGCAACGCGACGTTGACGATCGTGGTGTCGAGCAGTGCCATGGCGATGCCCAGGATGAGCACCGAGAAGGCGAGCCAGGTGCGGCGTGGGATGACGATCGCGGGCGGGCGCCCGGTCGCAGTCGAGGGTGCAGCCATCAGGTGCGGTCCTTTCGGGACTGTTCGTCGGAGAGGATCTCCGGCAGCTTCTGCACGAGTTCTTCGTGCCAGCTGATCTCGGCGTGAAGCCGTTCGGTCTTGTGCTTCATGACGTGCACCTCGCCGACACTCAGGTATTGCCTGATGCGGATGGTGTGCGCTTCGGTCTCGTCGAGCATCGCGCGCAGGCGCGCCAGCCTGGCCTCGAGGATCGCGGGGAGGCTGTCCGCCTCGTCGAGGTCGAGTCGGGCGACCGCGAGATCGAACGGATCGGGTCGGATCACCACCTCCTGCAGCCCCGAGAGGCGCAGGGCATGCAGTGCCTCGTGGCCGGCCTCGGTGATGCGCCAGACCTGTCGCTCGGGGTAGGCGCCCTCGCGCTCGACTCGCGCCTCTTCGATCAGGTCGTCGGCCGCGAGGCGTTTGATGGCGCCATACAGACCGCCGACCGTGATGTCGGTCCACATGTCGATGTGCTCTTTCTCGGCGAGCTGGCGCAACTGATGCCCGTGCATCTCGCCCTCGATGTCGAGCGCGCCGAGGATGAAGAGGCGGATAGAGGACACGCGACTACTCTCGCGTGACTAGTCGCGCGTGTCAAGTTTTGTGACGTCTCGTTTCTTGCTCCGTCGACAACCCCCGCAGCCCGGCCTACTGTCGCTGACAGACCACCCCACATGAACGGAGCACCACAATGTCCGACTGGAAGTTCGAGACCCAGCAGATCCACGCCGGCGCGAGGCCCGACCCGGTGACCAACGCCCGCGCCACCCCGATCTACAAGACGACGTCGTACGTCTTCAACAACAGCGACCACGCCAAGAACCTGTTCGCGCTCGCCGAGTTCGGCAACATCTACACGCGCCTCATGAACCCGACCACCGACGTGCTCGAGCAGCGCGTCGCCGCGCTCGAGGGCGGGACCGCGGCGCTCGCGGTCGCATCCGGATCCTCCGCGATCACCTACGCCATCCTGAACATCGCCGGCAGCGGCGACCACATCGTCTCGTCGAGCTCGATCTACGGCGGCACCTACAACCTCTTCAAGTACACGCTGGCCAAGCTCGGCATCGAGGTCACCTTCGTCGAGAACCAGGATGACGCGGAGGAGTGGAAGGCGGCGGTGCGACCCAACACCAAGGCCTTCTTCGCCGAGACCATCGGCAACCCGCGCATCAACATCCTCGACATCGAACTGGTCGCGGGCGTGGCGCACGACAACAAGCTGCCGCTGATCGTCGACAACACGATCGCGACGCCGTACCTGATCCGTCCGTTCGAGTTCGGCGCCGACATCGTCGTGCACTCGGCGACCAAGTTCCTCGGCGGGCACGGCACGGTCATCGCCGGCGTCATCGTCGACGGCGGCAAGTTCGCCTGGAGCAAGAACGTCGACAAGTTCCCCGGACTCACGGAGCCCGACCCGTCGTACAACGGCGCGTCGTACACGACAGTGCTCGGCGACGCGATCGCGTACGTGATCAAGATCCGCGTGCAGCTGCTGCGCGACACCGGCGCCGCCCTGTCGCCCGACAGCGCGTTCTCGCTCATCCAGGGCATCGAGACGCTGTCGCTGCGCATCGAGCGCCACAACGAGAACACGCAGGCCGTCGCCGAGTGGCTCGAGAACCACAGCGACGTTGCGTCGGTCAACTACGCCGGGCTCCCGTCGAGCCCGTGGTACGCGGCCGCCAACAAGTACGCCCCCAAGGGCGTCGGCGCCGTCGTGTCGTTCGAGCTCAAGGGCGGTGTGGATGCCGGACGCGCCCTGGTCGAGAGCGTCGAGCTGTTCAGCCACCTGGCCAACATCGGCGACGTGCGGTCGCTGATCATCCACCCGGCGTCGACGACACACTCGCAGCTCACCCCCGAGCAGCAGCTCACCACCGGCGTCACCCCCGGTCTGGTGCGCCTCTCGGTCGGGCTCGAGAACATCGACGACCTGATCGCCGATCTCGAGGTCGGCTTCGCCGCCGCCCGCAAGGTCGCCGCGGCCGCCGCCTCGGCGTAGTCCCCCACGACGAAGGGCCCGGCGCGACGCGTGCCGGGCCCTTCGGCGTAATACGGCGGTTCCACGCGGGAGAATGGCGCGATGGACTTCCAGACCCCCGAAGATGCGGTGCCCTCCGCCTTCGTCACGGAGTCCAACCGCCGCTCGCTCTCGGCGGCTCCCCCGGCATCCGGTGCCTGGCGCGAGGGCGACTATCCTGGCCATCGCCGGTTCGTCGCGATCGGCGATGTGACGGTCGAACACGGCGAGACCATTCCGAGCGTCACGATCGCGTACGAGACCTGGGGCGAGCTGAACGCCGATGCGAGCAACGCGGTGCTGGTGCTGCATGCGCTGACCGGCGACAGCCACCTCAGCGGTCCGGCCGGCGCCGGTCACGCGACGGGGGGCTGGTGGGGCGGCCTCATCGGCGACGGCAAGCCTCTCGATCCGGCCGAATGGTTCGTGGTCGCACCGAACATGCTCGGCGGCTGCCAGGGGTCGACCGGACCCGCCTCACTCTCCCCCGACGGGCACGAGTGGGGTTCCCGGTTCCCCTACCTGACCATCCGCGACCAGGTCGCGGCACAGGCCGCCTTCTCCGACGCGATCGGCGTGACGCGTTGGGCGCTCGTCGTCGGCGGTTCGATGGGCGGCATGCAGGCCCTCGAGTGGGCGGTCGGCGAGCCCGACCGGGTCGAGCGGGTCGCTGTGCTCGCCGCACCCCCGATCTCGAGCGCCGACCAGATCGCCCTCAACTCCGTGCAGAGCGAGGCGATCCGTTTCGATCCCGCCTTCGCCGGCGGCGACTACTACGACGCGCCCGACGGAGCCGGACCCCACCGCGGGCTCGCCCTCGCCCGCCGCATGGCGCTTCTCAACTACCGCTCGCCGACCGAGCTCAACGACCGGTTCGAGCGCAGCTGGCAGAGCGGTCTCAGCCCGCTCGGCGACGGCGGAGTCTTCGCGGTCGAGAGCTACCTCGGGTTCCACGGCAACAAGTTCACGCGACGGTTCGACGCGAACAGCTATCTGGTGCTGGTGGATGCGATGAACAGCCACGACATCGGCCGCGGCCGGGGCGGCATCGCTTCCGCACTCGCGCGGGCCACCGCACGTGCGCTGGTGCTGGGGATCGACAGCGACCGGCTCTTCCCGGTGCCCGGTCAAGAGGTCATCGCACGCCACCTCTCCGGCAACATCGACGGCGACGTGCCGATGGTGATCTCGTCGCCGTTCGGGCACGACGCGTTCCTGATCGAAGACGTGCTGGTCGGCGCAGAACTGCGGCGGCTGCTACAACACTGATATGCCTCGTCGCGCTCTCGCCACCTTGCTCGCTTTCGCGGTGCTCGCCGTCGGTCTAGCCGGATGCGATCTCAACGCCGTCCCCGACAAGGCTCCCGACGGCGTCAGCATCTCCGTGTACCAGCCACGGCCGGACGTGGCGAAGAACCGGCTGGCGATCCAGGTGAAGAACAACGGCACCGAGCCCGTCACGATCACCGCCGCGAGCCTGAACTCCAGCTACTTCGCCACGACGTTCACGTGGGGGCCTCGCACGGCGACGGTCCTACCCGGCTATGGCGTCGATCTTCGTGTCGACATCCCGCAGGATGTCGTCTGTGACGACTCGGAGCCGCGTCACGTCGTGGAATACACCTGGTCGCAGGGGGATGTCACCGGCGATGCGATCGCGATCCCCGACGACCCGTTCCAGGTGCTCGACCTGCTCCACGACGCGGGCTGCCTGATCGAGAAAGCCGGGGACGTCGCGACGCTGACGGCGGTCAGCCTGACGGCCCCCGCATCCATGCCCGGCCCTGCC